>JAAZOP010000495.1 GCA_012797735.1 Myxococcales bacterium | reverse complement strand
GGCCGAGGCGGCGTTGCGCGCCGGCGACGAGGTGGGACTGTGTCTGTTCGACGCGCGCGTCGTGCGCCGCCTGCCGGCCACCGGGGCCCGCGCCGCGGCCGCCGCCGTGCTCGACGCGCTGCTCGACGCCTACCATCCCGTGGACCGCGACGTCACGGACGCTTCCGCCGACGAGCTGGCGCAGATCGTCGGACGCTACCTGCTGCTCCACGAGCGGATCGACACCCGGGTCGCGGTGCCGGGGGTGTCGTTCCACGACCGGTACGCGGTGGCGGAGGCCGTGACGCGGCTCGGCCTTTCCCCCGCCGCGGCGCGCCGCGACGTGCTGGGCGAGGATCCCGAGGACGCACTGTTGCGCCGGTTCTGTCTGGACCGCGGCATCGAGCTGCCGGTGCAGGAACGCTACGCCGCCCACTCGCGCGCTCTCGGCATCCGCGCCGCCTGCGAGGCGGCGGCGGAGCCCGGGGCGCGGGCGCACGAACTGCACCTGCTGACCGACCTCGACGACCTCGAAGCCTGGGCCGACCTCGCCCCGGACCTCGTCCGGCTCGCCGCGCGCCGCATCCGGATGCACTGCATCCTGCCGCCGCCCGGCCCGCGGGGCGACGACGCCCTGCACCGCGTCGAGGCGCTCGTCCGGCGCCGGCGCCGGCAACGCCTCGCGCGCTGGCTGCGCCGCCACGGAGTCCGCGTGACCCACGTCGCCCGCGCCTGACCGTTCGCCGAGAGGGACGCCCGGCCGCACGCGAGGCCGGGAACCGATTGTCGCGACGGAGGCGGCCGCACCGGACCGGGGGACTGGACAACGGGGCGCGACTGGCCTATACGCCGCCTTTCGGCTGCGTCCGGCAGTCGTGGCGGAGGGCCCGACGGGAACGCGCGGGAGGTACGTCGCATGGAATTCCAGAAGCTCGAAGTCGAATTGCGCAAGGAGACGGGCAAGGGGCCGGCGCGCCGGTTGCGCGCCCGGGGCCGCGTGCCCGGCGTCGTGTACGGCCGGGAGTTGCCCTGCACCCCGATCGCCTTCGACGACAAGCAGTTCCGCAAGGCGCTCACCACCCCCTACGGACTCAACACGGTGCTGGACCTGGAGTTCTCGGAGCCGGCCGGGAAGCACGTGCTGGCGATGGTCCAGGACCACGAGGTGCATCCGGTATCGCGCGAGCTGCTGCACGTCGATTTCTTCACGGTCGACCCGAACCGCGAAGTCGATGTCCGCGTGCCGCTGGTGACGACCGGCAAGGCCGAGGGGGAGAAGGAGGGCGGCCGGCTCCTGCTGGTGTTCCGCGAGGTCCCGATGCGCTGCCTGCCGGCGGCGATCCCGGTGAAGGTGGAGGTCGATGTCACTCCGTTGAAGATCGGGCAGGGCATCAAGGCGGGCCAGCTGGCGATGCCGGCCGGCGCCCGCCTGACGCTGGACCCGATGCAGACGATGGTCGCGGTGGCGGCGCCGGAGGCGGAGGAGGAGAAGAAGCCGGAGGAGGTGGCCGCGGAAGAGGCTGCGGCGGCGGCCGCCGGCGCTCCGGCCGCGCCGGGCGCGGCTCC
>JAAZOP010000494.1 GCA_012797735.1 Myxococcales bacterium | reverse complement strand
CTCGCCCACTCGTGCCCCAGCATGAATCCCATCCCGTACGTTCCTCCGGGGCGCGACTCCCTTCCGCGCGATCCCCCGCGGGCGGCCGAGCGCCGGGATCCGGCTTCCCGCGGCGGCGGATTGTGCCCGGTCGGGGCGCGACATTGCAAATCGGCTTGCGATGCCTCCGGTTCGCCGCCGGTCGCGGGGATCGCTCAGACAGGGACCTCGCGCGGGCAGCGGGCGGCGATGACGCGCGAGATGTTGAGCCACCAGACGAGGTCCGGGTTGAGCATCGGCTTGCCGTTGTTGAGCAGCGCGACGGCGATGTCCCGCTCCGGGTCGGCCCACACCAGCAGGTTCGTGAAGCCGATGTGGCCGAAGGCGCGCGGCGCCCGCGGCCCGAACAGGCTCGCCCACTCGTGCCCCAGCATGAATCCCATCCCGTACCCGAGCGGCAGCCACATCGTGAAGTCGAAGGCCAGGTACGACTGCTCGCCGATCGCCCGCCGCACCGTCGCCCGCTCGAAGACCCGCACCCCGTCGAGCTGTCCGCCGTTGAGGAGGAGCTGGAAGAAGCGCGACGCCTCGTTCGCCGTGCAGTGGATGTTCCCCGACGGGACGACCGCCGTGAGGAAGCGCGGGTCGTTCGAGAGCCGGACGGCTTCCTCCAGGCCGGTGCCGAGGGCGCGGCGGAGCAGCCAGGAGACGGGGAAGACCGGCCGCAGTCCGGTGCAGACGTTCTTCGCCGTGCGCCCGAACTCGGCGGGCGAGACCCCGTAGTTCAGGTTGCGGAATCCCAGCGGCCGCCGCACCTCGCGCTCGAGGAACTCCTGGACCCCGACGCCGGTGACCCGGCGGATCACCTCGGCCAGGATGTAGCCTCCCGTCAGGGCGTGGTAGGCGAGGCGGCGACCGGGGGGCGTCAGCGGCCTCGCGTCGCAGAGGAGCTGCAGGATCCGGTCGGGGTCGGCGAGCAGGTCGAGGTCCAGCTCGACGCCGGGGAGGACGGGGATGCCGGCGGTGTGGGTCAGGACGTGGCGGATCGTGATCCAGTGCTTCCCGTGCCGGGCGAACTCGGGGATGTAGTCCGCCACCGCGTCGTCCACCCGCAGCAGGTTCCGCTCGCTGCACAGGTGGACGAGCATCGCGGTGACCGACTTCGAGGCGGACATCAGGCTGTAGAGGGTGTCGGGGGACGCCACGCGGCGGGGCGCGTCGGCCGGCAGGCCGGGCTCGTTGCCGACGAGGTGGCCGATGGTCCGGTCGAGGACCACCTGGCCGCGGCGGCGCAGGCAGAGCGCGATCGACGGCTGGAGGCCGGTGCGGTAGAAGCGCACCACGGCATCCCAGATCGCCTCGACGTCGGCCCGCGTCAGTCCCGCCTCCGCCGGGTCGCACTCCGCCTCGCTCCGGCGCGTGACCTCCTCCGGCGGGTAGACGCGGACGTGGTGGAACGGGTTGCCGGGGAGCGGTTCGGAGGGCCTCATCCGGCCGATGGTGCCAAATCGCTGGCCGGCGGCGCAACGG
>JAAZOP010000493.1 GCA_012797735.1 Myxococcales bacterium | reverse complement strand
GCGGCGGGCCCGGGCGCAGGCGCAGGCGACGGCCCGAGCGCCTCGCCCGCGCGTTGCTCGCCCTGGCGCAGCGCGAGGGCGCGCCGCATCTCGTCGGCCTTGTCGGGCATCCCGACCTGTTCGTAGAAGTGCGCCGCGCGCTCGAAGTCCCCCGCGCGCTCGTACAACTCGGCGGCGCGCCGGACATTGCGCGTCCGGGCCGCGATTTGCGCGGCGCGCGCCGGCTCCTGCGCGCGCAGGTAGTAGTCGATCGCCTCCTCGTAGCGCTCGTGCTTGGCGGCGAGGAAACCGGCCTGGAGGTAGTTGCCCTTGCGCAACGCCTCCTCCACGCCGGGAATCTCCCCCGGCCCGTCCGGCCCCTTCTGGCGACGGCGCAGCAGGAGCAGGACGATCAGGACGAGACCGAGGCCGACGGCGGCGGCAACGAGGTACTTCGGGTTTGCGAGAAAAGCGTTCACCGGCTGCACCTCATCCGGCCACCGCCATCAGCGCGTCGGCCGCGGAAATCAACGACCGGGCCATCAGGTACGCCGCGTAGCGGTGGAAGGGGAAGTAGGCCTTGGTCTCTGTCGCGATCCGCGCCACCTCGGGCAGCGGTTGGCCGAGCAGGATGGCGTTGCGGACGTCGGGATTGCACTGCAACGACTCGAGCACCGCAATCCGGCCCTGGAAGCCGGTCTGGCCGCACTGCTCGCAGCCGGCGGCCCGCGGCAGGTTCACGTGCGCCTCGGCTTCGATGATCTTCCGCGACGCGAGGCTCTCCTGCAGGACCGGTGTGGGCGGCTCGAGGCGCGTGCAGGCGGGGCAGAGACGGCGAACGAGGCGCTGGACGATGACGATCGACACGGACTGGGCGATCAGCTCGCGCGGACAGTCGAGCGTTTCCAGGCGCTGCAGCGTGGAGATGGCGTCGCCGGCGTGCAGCGAGGTGAGCACGAGGTGACCGGTCATCGCCGCCTCGAGGGCGAGACGGGCGGTGTCGGCGTCGCGCGTCTCGCCGAGAACGATCACGTCGGGGTCCTGGCGGAGCATCGCGCGAAGGACCTGGGCGAAACCGAGGCCGATGCCTGGGTTGATCTGCACCTGCGTCACGCCCTGCAGCCGATACTCGATCGGATCCTCGACCATCAGCGTGTTCTGGTCGGGCATCACCTTCCGCCGCTCGTTGAGCATCGAGTACAGCGTGGTGCTCTTGCCCGAACCGGTGCCGCCGGCGACCAGGATCGCGCCGGTGGAACGGCCCAGCAGATCGCGGACGGCGGACAGCAGCGTCGGCTCGGCGAACAGCTTCTCCAACGGCCGCATCACGCTCGCCGCCTCGAACACCCGCAGCACCAGCTTCTCGCCCCGTGCCGACGGCAGCGTCGACAGGCGCATGTCGACGTCGCGCTTGCCGACCGTGAGGCCGATCCGGCCGTCCTGCGGCAGCCGCCGCTCGGTGATGTCCAGCCCGGCCAGGATCTTCAACCGCGCCGCGATCGGCTTGGCGAACGAGGTCGGGAGGTACTCGTTCCAGTCCACCAGCGCGCCCTGCACGCGGAAACGCACCTTCACGCCCGTCGGGTCGGGCTCGATGTGCACGTCCGAAGCCTCGCGCTCCAACGCCGCCGCCACGATCCGGTTCACCGCGCGGATCACCTCGTCGCCGATGACCCGCAGCGCCTTGTCCGCCTCGCGCTCCGAATCCGTGGCGTCGAACGTCAAGGACTCGGGCTTGATCCCCGGGCCGCCCTTCTGGAACTCCGACGGCGCCACCGTCGCCAGCCGGAGCCGCCCCACCCAGTCCACGTAGTCGTCCAGCGAGATTGCCACGACCTCCAACTCGAACCGCTGCAACACCCGCCGCAACTCGCTCAACGCCACCGCGTTTCGCGGCGTCACCATCCCCACCGTCAGCCGCGATCCCTGCAGCCGCAACGGCAGCAGCCGGTGCTGGCGGATCAGCTTCTCCGGCACCAACGACGCCACCTTCGGCGTCGGGTCGTACTCGGCGATCTCCACGTACGGAATCACTCCCCCCGGGCGCGCCGCTTCCACCGCCGCCGCGCTCCCCGTCGCCGGCGCCGGCCGCGCCCCATCGCCCACCGCCTCCCCGCTCGGCCCCTGCCGCAAGGCCATCACCCCGAGCTTCACCACGCGCATCGCCAGCCGGCGCGCCAACGCCGCCGAGAACGACGGCACCCGCTGCAGCATCGCGTCGATCAGCTCGGTCGCGATCTTCAACACCACGCACGGCTCGTCCGCGACCACCATCTGCGGATGCGCCGTGCCCAGCAACGGCGCGATCTCGCCCAGCAGGTCGCCGGGACGCAGCGACTCCAACACCTGCTTCGCGCCGGTCCCCGCATGCACCGAAACCAGGCTCGCCTTGCCGCGATAGAGGATTCCCAGCCACTCCGCCGGCGCCCCCGCCCGCACGATCGTCGCCTGCGCCGGATACTCCGCCGCCTCCAGCCGCTGCGCCACATGCGCGGCCGTCGCGACGTCCGCGATCAGCCGGCTCTGCACCAGGAAGTCCCGCATCGCTTGCGCGTCGACGGGCCCGCCCGGTCCGGCCGCAGGACCCCCGGGCGACGAACGCCCCGGCGCGTCCGATTCCGACCCGCGGCGCTCCACCCCGTTCCCGTACCGGCTCCCGCTCATCCCGGAACTCCTGCGATGGAACCTGCCTGCCACGCCGCCGCAGCCCCCACCCACGGCGCCCCCGCCTTCCCGTCACCTCGTCCCGCACCGTCGCGCGACACATCCACCCGGCCCACCGTCCACCGCCGGACGGTGTCCTCGCGGCTTCCGTCGCGCAGCCTCCGACCTACCATCCGCGGCCGGAGCATATCATCTCATCGCGGCTTGCGTCGCGTCTTCTTCCGTCCGCCGTGATCCGCCCAGCCCACCGCCCCCCGCTCAGCCGATCCCCTCGCACCGCACACCGGGGATCGTCGTCCAGTTGTTCCCCTCCACGCACTCGCGCTCTTCCCCGGCCGGATCCGCCTCGACGTAGACGTCGGTCGGCGTCTCCGGAACGCCGACCCACGCGCACCCCGCCGCGACGCACTCGCCCGGCGCCAGCGCCCGGCCGGTCGCGGTCGAGCAGATCTCCGTGCCGCCCGAGTCCGGCGGGCCGTCGTAGAACGTCACCCGCATCCCGTCCCCGACCGGTTCGGTGCCGCGGTTGCAGACGAGCACCGTCAGGTCGATCGTCCGGTCCCCCGGGTCGCACAGGTGGCCGTAGTCCCCCCGCCCGGACGTCAGGTCGGGTGCGCCGATGGAAGTCGGGTCCCCCTGCACGTTCTGGCGGAAGTTGTTCAGCCCCGGCGTCGCCCAGTTCGCCGGCACGTCGCTCGTGCGCGGGATCGTGCCGTCGTCCCGCACGTGCGTCACGTGGTACGCATGCTGGTTCCAGACGGGGCGCGAGGAGACCCAGGTGTCGGCGGCGTCGCGGTAGACGCGCAGGCCGGCGAAACCGGTCGGCCGCGAGGCGCGACAGGTGTTGCCGCTGCCCGGCGTCCCCGCGGGCGGCGCCGCGCAGACGTACCCCGTCGAGACGCAACCGTCGACGCAGCACTCCGCCGTCGTCGTGCACCGGCACAGACCCGCGTCGCACACCCCGGACACGCAGTCGCTCGCCGCTTCGCAGTGCAACCCCGCGAACAGCGGATCGATGTTCCCCGGTTCGAGGCTCGGACAGTCGCGACCCACCGCGGGATCGCCGCAGTTCGTGTTCGCCGACACCACGATCTCCGCGTTGAAGTCCCCGTCGACGTCGGCCACCACCGGGTTCTCGTACCACGTGCACGACGACGACTTCTGGCTGAAGATCACCTCGCCCGTCGCCCCCGCGTACACCCGCACGAAACACTCGTCCGCATACACCACTTCCGCCGGCCCGTCCCCCTCGAAGTCGAACACCGACGAACCCGTCACGTTGGACGACAGATCCTGCGTCGGACGGCTCCACAACACCCCGTCCGTCCGCCCCGACGCGCAGGCACCGCCGCGCGCCGGCGCCGCCACGCAGTCCGGGTCGAACACCGCGTACGCGTTCGCCCCCGCCGCCGCCACTTCCGGGAACCGGTCGCCGTCGAAGTCCGCGACCGTCGGCGGTCCGCCGTGACCGCCCCCGGGCAGCGCCACCGGACCGAACACCACCGCGCTCTCCAGCGTCTGCACCCGGCACGTCCCGTCCGCCACCACCGCCACCTCGGGACGACCGTCCAGGTCGAAGTCGGCGACCGCCGCGTGCCCCCCGACGAGACCCGCCGCCGAATACGCCTCCCGCACCCAGTCGTGCGCCGTCGCGTCGTACTGGTACACCCCCGCACCCGTCACCAGCTCCGGAATCCCGTCCGCGTCCACGTCCGCCACCACCGGGAACACCCCGATCCCCGCGTGGTAGCCGCCGTCGGGGGCGACCCCGAGCGACCCGCCGAGCAGCACGCCGGCGTTCGAGTAGATCAGCCCCCCGCGCAACACCTCGGGAACCCCGTCGTCGTCCAGATCGTGGATCGACGGACCGGACCAGCCGCCCCCCGTCGGGTTGTGCGGCGTCCCGTCCGCCAGCCGGCTGCGCCACAACACCCCCCACGTCGCCGTCGTCGGGTCGTACCGGAACGCGACCAGCCCCCCGCCCGCCTGGAACGCCACCACCTCCGCCCGACCGTCGAGGTCCAGATCCCCGAGCGCCGGCGGCGACGAGTGCGACGTGAGCTGGATGTCGAGGCTCGCCTGCTGCGCGCACGTCCGCCCGTCCACGATCCGGATCACCCCCGTCGGCTGCTCGCTGCCCCCGTCCACCCCGTCGTCGCTCGTGAACACGATCGAGGGGCGCACGGTAGACGGGTCGAGGTCGAAATCGAAATCGACCACCATCGGCGTCGACAGCAAGTGGCGGTTCGCCGGATACGCGTCGCCGGCCGGCGGCCCCTCCCAGGAACACTGCAACGTCGGCGCGAACAGGCCGGCGATGACCACGCGCGTGCAGTCCGGGTTGAACTCCCCCCGCGGCCCCTCGCCGTACGGCAGACACGCCCCCTCCAGGCAGTACGAATCGTCGCCGCAGTCCTCGTCCCCGTCGCAGGTCCCCGGCACGACGCAGACCCCCCACACGCATGCTTCTCCTGCCGGACAGCAGGCGGTCCCGCACGGTAGCCCCCCGTCGGCGCACGTCGCGTCGCCGGCCCCGTCCGTGTCCGTGTCCGCGTCCGCGTCCGCGTCCGCTCCGCCGTCCCCGTCCGGCGGGCCCGCGTCCGGAATCCGGCAGAAACCGCCGATGCACAGCCACCCGTCCGGACAGTCCTCCGCGGTCGCGCACGGGATCGGACCGGTCGAATCGCCTCCCCCGCAGTCGCAACCCCGGCCGAACGCCCCGACGACCGCGCAGACCAGAACCGCGGCGAACCCCAGACGCATCGCACGCCTCCCCGGCGCACCGCCACCCCGGGCCGCGCGCCCCACGCGACCAAGCTACCCGACGGGCGACGCAGGGGCAACCGCTACGGCCGGTACGCGGCGCCGGAGTCGTCCCCCTCCTGCACCAGCACCCGGACCAGCGCCGCCGGCCCGCCGCCCAGCCGCCCCGCCAACCGCTCGAAGATGTGCCGCGCCAGATGCTCCGCGCTCGGATTGGTCTCCCGGAACCACGACGTCTCGTTCAGATCGCGATGGTCGAGGTCCGCCAGGACGTCCCGCAGGTGCCTGCGCAGCACCCGGAAATCGATCCCCAACCCCACCGCGTCCAGCCGCTCGCACTCCACGAACGCCGTCACCTTCCAGTTGTGCCCGTGCACCTGCTCGCACGGGTCGCCGTAGCCGCGCAGGTGATGCGCCGCCGAGAAACGCTCGGTGACGTGCAGTTCGAACATCGCCCGGCCCTCCGTCACCCCCCCGCGCGCCGTGCGGCGTACTCGTCCTTGCCGCAGGCCAGCGCCGCCGCGGCCGGCGCCGCCCGGCGGGCCAGCGCGACGATCGAGCCCGCCACGCGGCGGATGTCCCACTGCGCGTGGCGGTCCATCCGCAGCCGCGCGACGTGGTAGACCTCGCGCAGGTCCAGCGTCACCAGCACCCGGCGGCGGTGCGCGTTGAGCAGCACGTAGTCCGCCGCCCGCGGATGCCGCCTCGCCAGCTCCGCCCACACCGACGCCGAACGGTCCGCCAACGCCCGCAACTCGCCCTCCAGCCCGACCTCGGCCACCGCCTCGGGCACCGTGATCCCCAGCCCCGGGTCGTACGCCTGCGGCGTGAACGTCATCATCCGATGGCGCTTGAGTTGCCCGTAGCAGGCGGCCGACAGCACCACCTCCATCGTGAACCAGGCGTGCTCGAACTCCCGCGGCACCGCGTCGAACTCCGACAGCTCCGCCAGCGCCTCCCGCACCAGCGCGCTCCGCCCGGCCTCGCCCAGCGCCCGCGCCCGCTCGCGACAGTCGCCCCACGAGCGCCCCGACGCCCCGTGCAGGAGCGCCGCCACCACCGCCACGTCCGGTTCGGGCGTGGCGTCCACGAGCGTCACGTCCCCGTCCCGCGGGCGATCCTCCGGCCCCGCCGCCGGCGCCCCCGCCATCGCCGCCCGCCCCAGCCGCTCGATCGTTTCCCGCCCCCGCCGCACGAACGCGTCCGATACCTCCCGCCCGAACGCCTCGCGGAACCGCTCGGGGTCGGACAGGATGATCAACGACGGAGCGACCTCCGACGCGGCATCGAACAGCGCCCGCGACAACCCCCGTACCTCGGCCAGCGGATGATGCCGCAGCTTCCGGATCACGTGCTCGACGTTGCGCGCGTTGCCGGAGAACCCGAGCTGCGTCTCGGTCGCCAGACCCAGCGCGTACCGCGCGTCCTCCTTCGCCCACCCCTCCACCGTCTCCTGCCCGAGCTTCGTCCCGAGCTGCTCCGGGTGGCGGCGCCGCTGCCACTCGTGCAGCCGCTCGAACGCCTTCCGGTAGAAACCGATCTGCTCCCCCACCACCCGCTCGAAGCGCTCCCGGTCCCCCCCGTCGAACTCCTCCGGCACCACGTGCTCGCCCCCGAACGTCACGTAGCGCTGCGACTTCTCCGTGTACGAGCAGAGCCGCGCGTCCTCCAGCGCCTCGAGCGCCAGGCGCGAGACGCCCAGCACGTCGAAGTTCAACGTCACGTGCTCGGCGACCGAGTGGTGCCCCATGCGGAAGACGATCGTGCGGTTCGACTTCCGCGACGCCGCCACGTCCCGCCGCGCCTGCGCCCGCAGCTCGGGCACCGGGTCCGGAGAACGGCTGATGCGCGCGTACGCCGCCGAGATCGTCTCCGGCGTCGGCTCCACGTCCGCCGGCAGCTCGCCCGCCCGCAACGCCCGGACCAGCTCCCGGTCCAGCGTGTGTCCCGCCAGGATCACCTGCAACATCGTCCCTCCACTCCCCGCCTCGCGGACGCCCGCTACGTACCGGGCGCCGACACGCCCGTCAAGCCGACGCCACCTTGCCGTCCGCCACCCTTCCGACACCCGCCGGGCGAATTCCGGCCGGACGAGTCGACCGGCCGCCCCCGACCCGGACCGCTGCCCGAACCTCAGCGCGACGGCGGAACCCCGGTCGTCGTCGTCGTCCCCGGCGCGCCCTCGGCCGGACTCAAGGTGTTCCGCGCCACCTCCAGCATGTTCCCGTTGAGCCGGATGCGCCCGGCCCCGCCGCCCCCGCCGCCCCCGTAGAAGTCGTCCGCCCCGAGGCAGGCGAACGACCCGCCCGCCGGGGCGACCGCGCTGCTGCCCTCGCCGCCCGCGCAACCGTACGTCCCCGGATCGGCCCCGCCGGCCGCCGCCGTCAGCCGCGCCTCCCCGCGCTGGCCGGGATGGGAATCGTAGCCGTAGGCGCTGTAGCCGATGCCGCTGCCGCCCCCGCCGCCGTTGACCGCGATCACCGCGCCCGCCTCGACGACCAGCCGGTCGGCCTCGAGCAGGACACCGCCGCCGCT
The DNA here is from genome assembly GCA_012797735.1 of Myxococcales bacterium. Classification (GTDB taxonomy): domain Bacteria; phylum Myxococcota_A; class Polyangia; order DRWM01; family JAAZOP01; genus JAAZOP01. The sequence continues at coordinate 17,969 of JAAZOP010000493.1, read as the reverse complement.
GCCGCCCCCGCCGCCCGCCCCGTCGCGGTCGCATCCCCCGGCCCCGCCCAGGCCGCCCGCATCGATCCGCCCGCGCACCCGCAGCGTGCCCCGGGCCGTGATCTGCAATGCCCCGCCCCCCGCTCCCCCGAGACCGTCGGGCATGCCGAGGCAGCCGCCCTTTCCCCCGCCGCTCCCGCCCCACAACGGAACGAGTTCCGGCGTGCCGTACGCACGCCCCGCTGCTCCCGCCAGCGCCGCACCGGCATAGCCCCCGGCGCCCCCGGCGCCGCCGGCCGCGCCGAACGCCCCCCCTCCTCCCCCGCCGCTCAGCTCATACCCGGGGTCCCACGCACCGTCGCCGCCGGCTCCCGGTCCCGCCCCCGCATCCGCCCCGCCGGGACCCGGCGCACGGTGCGTCACCCCCGACCGATCCGTGATCTCCGCCGCGCCGACGAACACCGTTCCCTCGATCGTCACGTCGCCGCACGAGAGGAGCACGAGCGCGCCGGAACCGACGCCGGCGAGCGTCACGCCCGACGGCAGCAGCAACGACGAGAAGGAGAACACGCCGAGCGTCGGAGCGCCGTCGGGCTGCGGAACCCGCGCGTAGTGGATCCCCTCCAGCACGCCTTCCCCCTCCGGACGGTGCCGCCGCACCAGCACCAACCCCTCCGTCCACTCGTCGATCGCTCCCGTCGCCGTCTGGAACGTCACCAGCCGCGTCTCCGGCCGCACCGCCAGGTTCTCCGAACCGGCGCACAGCAGCTCGCCGTCCGGCACGTTGCTCGGAACCAGCTTCCGGCAGTGCGCCCGGGGGTCTTCGGAGCACCCGAGCGGGCAGGGGGTGGTCGAGTACGACAGGCCGTCCTCGCTGCACAGCAGCAGGGCGCCCACCGAGCACCAGGCCTGCGCCGGCGGGCAGACCAGCGCGTCGGCGCCGTCCGGCACGTCCGGAGCCGCCTCGCCCCCGCCGTCGTCGCGGGGCGCCCGGTCCTCCGCGTCGCCGGACCCCAGGCCCGCCGCCTGCAGGCCGCAGGCGGTCGCCCCGGCCAGGGCCAGCATCGGGACGAGCCCCTGCGGCAGACCGGCGCGACGGAAGCAGAGCCGCATCGATCCGGATCATAGCAGGCGCGCGCCGCGGGGGAAGCGTCGCGTCACTCGGTGCGCCGCAACGCCGGATACCCCGCGACGACCGCCACCGCGGCCAGGAGCACCACCCCCGCGCCGGCCGCGATCGTCGATGGCTCCCCGACCGCGTCGGCCGCCGCCCCCGCCGCCAGCGCCCCCAGCGGCAGGAAGCCGAAGAACGCGAACGAGTAGATGCCCATCACGCGCCCGCGGAACGCGTCGTCCGCCAGCGTCTGCAACAGGGCGTTGGCCAGGCTGAACACCAGCACCAGCGCCGCGCCGTAGGCGCACAGCGCGATGCACGAGGCGGCCACCGTGCGCGTCGCGGCGAAGGCCAGCAACGCCAGCGGCAGCGCGAGCGCGCCGGCCGCCAGCAGCCGCCCGCGGAAGCGGAACCGCCCGAGCGACGCGACGGCGAGCGCCGCGCCCAGCGCGCCCAGGCCCCGCGACGACTGCAACCAGCCGTTCGTCGTCGCATCGCCGTGCAGCACCCGCACCGCCCACGCCGGCAGCAGGTTCACGAACGAGAAGCCGAACACCGTCACCACCAGCGCGAACAGGATCAACACCAGCAGCGTGCGCCGGCGCGCCACGTAGCGCATCCCTTCCCGTAACGCCCGCCACGCCGAGTCCGCCCCCGCCGCCGGCGGCGCCGGAGCGAGCCGCATCCCCAGCAGCGCCGCCAGCACCGCGAGGAACGACACCGCGTTGATCGAGAAACACCACCCCGGCCCGATCGCCGCGTAGACCGCCCCGCCCACCGCCGGTCCCAGCGTCGTGGCCGAGTTGAACATCAGCGAGTTCAGCGCCACCGCGTTCGTCACGTCCTGCCGGTCGACCAGGTCCGGCACGATCGCCTGCCGCGCCGGCGCGTCGAACGCATTGGCCGTCCCGAGCCCGAAGCCGAACGCGAGCAGGTGCCAGGGGCGGATCCACCCCGCGAACGTCAACGCCGCCAGCACCGCCGACAACCCCAACATCGCCAGCTGCGTCGCCAGCAACAGCCGGCGGCGGTCCAGCCGGTCCGCCAGCGTCCCCGCCCACAACATGAACAGCCAGGACGGCACCCCCGAGGCGAACGCCACGGTGCCCAGGTACGACGACGACCCCGTCAGCTCGAAGACCAGATACCCGAGCGCCGTGGACTGCATCCACGTGCCGAACAGCGACAAGAACTGCCCGCCGAACCACAGCCGGTAGTTGCGGTGCCGCAGCGAGGCGAACGTCCGGCGCCAGCCCGGCGGCGCCTCCTCGACCGCCGCCCCGAACGACCCGGGCGCCGGGGCGACGCCCGGAGGCGGCAGCGACGCCGTCAACCGCCGCTCCGCTCCACCCCCCGGCCGGCCTCGAGCCGCACCCCGCGCGGAATCGGCCAGCCGTCGAAATACAACGCCCCGGACTCGTCCGCCGCGAATCGGCCCTCCGCCAGCCACTCCAGCGTCCGCGGAAACACGACCCAGTCCCCCTCCCGCTTCAACCGCTCCTGGTGCTCCGCCGCCAGCCGTCGCAGCGCCTCCCGGTCCCCCGCGTCGAACCCCGCCGGCCGCTCCACCGGGACCGGCGCCGACACGGCCAGCAACCGGCCCCCGTCGACCACCGCCTCCACGATGTGCGTCGTCGATCGCAACTCCCGCTCCCCCGACCGGATCGCGTCGCGCACCGCGTGGTCCCCCGTGTAGCGGCGCCGCCCGTCGCGCTCCAGCGACAGGTCGGCGGGATGCACGTTGATCCCGAGGAACGCCTCGATCAACGGCGCCGTCGCCACGCTCATGTAGCCCGCGTACGCCGCCGCCGTCGCGCCGAACGGCCGCAACGCCGCCACCGTCGCCGCGTCGAACTCCGCGCGCAGCTCGAGGTCCCGCCGCGGCCGGCCCCGCGCCGCGTAGAACGCCGCGATGTCCCGCGTCACCACCGGCAGGTCGAAGTCCCGCCCCAACTCCGTCGCCCGGCTGTTCCACGTGTCGCTGAAGATCGCCGCCACCTCGAACGGCGAACGACCCCGCGCCGCCGCCAGCTCCCGCTGCCGCTCGAGGATCCGCCGCAGGTTCGATCCCGAACCGGACATCAGGCCGATCAGACGCAACGGACCCGTCGCCGGGTCGTGCAACGGTCGCAGCATCGCGCCTCCTCCCCCGTCAGCCCCCCGCCTCGGACGAGCCTCCCTTCCCCCCGTCCCCCCGCGGCAGCCGCGGCCATTCGCCGTCCTCCTCGTCGTTCCCGGCCGGCGGCTCCTCCCGCTCCAGCGTCCCGCGGATCTCCTCCTCCACCCGCTTCCCCTCCCGCAACCCGCGCTGGAACGAACCGACGCTCTTGCCGAGGTTCCGCGTGATGCGCGGGAGCACCGTCGGCCCCACCACCAGCAGCAGCACCGCCGCCAGCACCAGCAATTCCAACGGGCCGAGGTTCACGGCAGCACCCCGCAGCGCGCACCCGCCGCCAGCGCCCGCGCCACGCCGTCCAGGAACGACGACGCCGTCTCCACCTCCTCGATCCCGACCCCCTCGTGCGCGCCGCCGCGCAGCACCACCGGCATCGTCGGCGCCGGACCCGGAGCCTGCGGACAGCTCCGCGCGAGGTCGGGGAACAGCAGCGCCCCCAGGTCGTCGCGGGCCAGCATCGTGACCCAGTCCGGCGCCCCCTCGCGCAACTCCCGCCACAGCGCATCGTCCGCCAGCCGCCCGCCCGCCGGCGCCGCCGATCCCAGCGCCGCCTCCAGCCGCTCCCGCCAGTCGGAGCCCGTCGCCGCCGCCAGCCGCCCGCCCCCCGCCGCGAAGTACGCGTCGACCGAGAACGGCCGGATCCCCGCCTCGACCGCCCACGGCTCCAGCCGGTCGCGCACCACCATGACGTCGACCGGGACCTCGCCCAGCCGCGCCTGCTCGAGCTGGCAGCCGATGTCCAGCGGGCCGCCGAAGAAGTCCATCAGGTACGGTCCCAGTTTTTCCAGCGCGGCGCACGCCCGCCGCACCGCGTCGCGCGCCGCCTCGTCCGAAGCCACGCCGAGAATCATCGTGCGGCGCGGCAACGGCCCCAGCGCCAGGCCCAGGAACGGACCCGCGTCCGCCGTCGCCGCCCGATCGCCGGCGTCCTCCGGCCAGGAGACGTCGAGGTACCGGCCGTCCAGCAGCCGGACCAGGTCGCCCGCCGCCCGGCCCAGCTCGGCGACGTGGACCGCCAGCTCCCGCAGCGCCGTCCGCTCGAACATCGCGAACAACCGATCGACCGCCTCGGCCGCCCCGTCCCGGATCGCCGCCGTTCCGGGGCCCGGTCGCGCCGCGAACAGTTGCGCGGGGCCGGGTCCGACGTCGCCCACGAACGGGAACTCGCCCGCCGGAGCGTCGTCCGGCGGCAACGCCGCCGCCAGCCCCGAGCCCGGCTCCGCCGTCACCTCGACCCGCAGCGACACCGCCGGCGCCGTCCCCTCGCCGATCCGCAGCCCGACCCGCAACTCCCGGACCCCGGAGAACAGGTCGAGCCCCATCGACGCCGCCGTCACCCACAGCTCGTCCAGGTCCGTCCACTCGCCCCGCTCGCGTCGCGGACCCGCCCAGCCGAACAGCGCCCGGCGGAGCCGCTCGGCCGCCGGCACGCCCCACGCCCGCAGCACCAGGTCCTCTTCCGCCCCCGCTTCGGCCTGCGGCCACGCCGCGAGGTCGACGGCCGGGCCGCCCACATAGCCCACCGCCAGGCGACCCTCGCCGGCCGGCTCGAGCGTCACGTCGGGGTTTCCCGAGCGCGGCGGGCGGTCGCTCGCAGCCGCCGGGATCACGCCGACTCCCGCTGCGAACGACGGGTCCGCCCCGCGCGGCGCCACGACCCCCACCACTGCCGGCGCCCCCAGATCGACCGCGACCTCCCCGGGCAACCACAGCAGCCGCCGGAAGATCGCCTCGCGCAGCAGGGCGCGCCCCGCATCGCGCACCGCCTGGGCCGGCGGCGCCGGCAACGTCACCCCCGCCTCCGCCAGCCGCTCCATCACCCGGCCGTACTGCCCCGCGAACCGCTCGAGCGACCGGGCCAGGTTCGGGGCGGTGAGCACGACCGCGAGGTCCTCCTGCAGTACCCCCGCCTCCGTCTCGTCCCCTCCGGGTTCCGCCGCTCCGGTCGACGTCCCCGGGCCGCAGGCGGCCGCCGCCAGGACCACCGCCGCAGGCGACCACTGCAGGAGCGTTCGGAACACCTCCATCGCCGTCCTCCCTTCCGGGCCGCCGGAGTATCGCACGCCCCCGCCCGGAGTTCCACGGGGCGCGCCGGCGCTCGTGCCCTTCCTCGGCGCGCAACGCCCGTGCCAGCGCGCCGGACGTTGATCTGCCGCGGCCGGAAGAGGTAGGCTTGCGCCCGGTCGGCAGCCGGTGCCCGTGCGGCCGCGGCCGGAGAGGAACGGAACCATGTTCGGTCACTGGGAACTGATCGTGCTGCTCGTCGTCGTGCTGCTGATCTTCGGCCCGTCCCAACTCCCCAAGCTGGCCAAGGGGATCGGCAAGAGCATCCAGAGCTTCAAGGCCGGCATCAAGGACGCCCAGGAAGAGGAGAAGTCGCCGCCGCAGGTCGCCGCGGGCGAGGCGAAGAAGGAACTGCCCGACAAGGCTGACGGCGATGGCTGATCCGTCCCCCGACGCCGGCACCGACCGCTGCCCCAAGCACGACTTCCCCCTCGACTCGGCCGGCTGCGCGCTCTGCCGCCAGGAGGCCGCCGGACAGGCCTACCAGGGCGGCACCGCTCCGCCCCGGGGCGCGATCCTTCCCCGCAAACGGCTCGACCCCGCCGTGGTGATCGTCGGTGGAGCGCTCACCTTCGCCGGCTGCGTCCTGCCCCTCGCCGTCGGCGTCCTCAGCGGCCTCCTCGCCTGGCTGATCTTCGACACCGGCGCCAAGTTGACGGTCGGGATCGGTCTCGCCGCCGCCCTCGCCACCTTGCTCGCCGTGCTCAAGAGCAAGTAGCGATCCCGCCGCGCTCCCGCCGTGCGGTGCCCCACGGTCGAGACCCGGGTCCGCCCGCGCCCGCGCTCACCGCCTCCGGAAGTGTCGTCCCAGCGCCTCCATCAGCGGATCGCGCTCCCCCTCCGGCGCCCATCGCAGGTAGCCCTCGTTGATCGCCCAGACGATCGCGCCGCCCAGCCCTCGTTCCGCCGCGTACGCCGCCCGCTCGGCGATCGACGCCGCGTCCTCGTACGACACGAAACCGCACCCGTGCGGTCCCGTCGGACCCGGCAACGCCAGATACGGCACCCGCGCCTCCGCGTCCCACCGCCGCGCCGCCGGGTCGAAGTAGCGCCGCACGATGTCGGCGTAGCTCATCGAACAGTCCGCCGCCGCCACCGCCGCCCGTCGCAACTCCTGCCGCGGCCCGTCGACCGGCGGCGTGTAGCAGACCCCGAAGAAGCCGATGCCGATCCCGAGCCGCCTCGCCGGAACCCCCGCGGCCAGGTACCCGCGGACCGAGCGATCGATCGAGACGTACCCCTCGGACGCCGCGCCGTAGAGCGCCGCCGAGTGCCAGCTCCGTCCGCCGCGCTCGGTCGCGGCCATCCCGTAGGTCATCAGGTTCACCCGATCGAGCGGCCCGGCCGCGCGCTCCCACGCCGCGTCCGCCTCGTCCCGCCCCGCCGCGAGGTGCGGCGCCGCCGCCGTCAGGTCCGCCTCGGGCCACGCCGCCCGCAGGTCGGCCGCCAGCGTCGCCAGCGCCTCCACGTCGCCCTTGCGCAACGGCTCCCAGTCGAGGTCCAGACCGTCGAAGCCGCGCGCGCGGGCGAACTCCACCAGCGCCGCGACGAACGCCGGCCGAGCCTCGTCCGTCGCCGCCCCGGCCAGGGCCTCCCGCGCCCCACCGCCTCCCACCACGAGCAGCGCGCGCGTCCCCGCCTCGTGCGCCCGCCGCACCACCTCGCCGGCCAACGCCTCCCCCGCCTCGCCGTCCCGGCCGAACTCGGCGATCAGCGCGCCGTCTTTCGCCGGATACACCCGCGTCACCGCCACGTGCGTCAAGACGTCGTACCGCACCTCCTCGGGACGGTAGCGACGGAAGAGGTACGTCGCGTAGTACCCGATCACCCAGAAATCCTTCCGGAGCTTCTTCCTCGCCCTGGCCGCCGCCGGCCCCGGCTCCGTGGCCCGCGCCGCGCGTGCGTCCGCCGCGTCCGCCGTCGCCGTCTCCCCCGGCTCCTCGGCGCCGGTCGCCTCCGCGTCCGCCTCCGCGCCCCCCGGCTCTTCGGCATCGATCACCTCTTTCGCCGCCGTCGCCGTCTCGCTCGACTCCGCCGCGCCGGTCGTCACCTGCGCCGCCGCTTCTCCGGGTGCGGCCGCGTCCGTCGCCTCCGCCTCCGCGCCCGCCCGGCCGCAGGCGGCCGCGAACGAGAGCACGATCGAGACGGCGGCGAATCGCAGCATGTTCCATCACGCCCGTCCCGCATCGGCGCCTCGAACGGCCCAACGGGACGACGTCGCACCCCAGTCTTCCCGTCCCCCCGCCGGCAGGTCAAGCCGCGTGGCGCCCCAGAGGATGTTCGTGGACGCGGGCGGGGTCGCGCTCGAACAATGGTCGCGGTCGTCGTCGCCGTGGCCGTCGCGCGCGCGCCGTCTTTCGCGGAACGCCGCCGCGGTAGTAGATTCCTTTCCGGCCGGCGCCGGAACCGCCGGCCGGGAGGAGATGCGATGCAAGTGGTGCGCGCAGGGGTGGTCGCCGCGCTGCTGGCGCTCGGGTGCGGCTCGGACGGCGACGACGACCGGACCGATGCGACGGACGCGGCCGACGTCGCGGAAGCCGCGGACGCCGAGACGACGGAAGCCTCCGACGAGACGCCGGCCGACGACGCCGGGCCCGGCGAGACGACCGGCGACGACGCCGGGGAGACTCCCGACCATGAAGCCGGCGAGACCGCGGACGTCCCGCGCGACGGGACGCCGCCGGCCAACGCGCCGATCTGCGAGGGTGGGACCGGGTCGGGCACGCGGCGCCGCTGGGTCGATCCGGTGTCGGGCTTCGAGTACTGCGAGGCGCCGTGCCGCGGGTGCACCGCCGAGTGCCGTGCGACGGGCACGCCGGAGGAAGGGTGGTACGCCGCGTGCGCCGACCCGACCACCGAGGCCGGCTGCGGCGAGGCCCCCGGGCGGATCGTCCTGGTCGATTGCGGTTAGCCCGCCGTTGATCCATGCTCCCCCCGTCGCCCGGCGCCGCCGGACAACGGGTCCGCGCCGAGACGCCGGGGAGGGAAGGGGAACGAAGATGCAGTTTCCGCCGATCCAGATCCCGGGCAACGGCGAGCTCCGTGCGCGCATCGTGACCACGCTGGGCCCGATCGAAGTCCGCCTGTTCGAGCACGACGTGCCGAACACCGTCGCCAACTTCGTCGGACTCGCCACCGGCACCATCCCCTGGAAGGACCCCAAGACCGGACAGGAGGTCGTCGGCCGGTCGCTGTACGCCGGCACGATCTTCCACCGCGTGATCCCCCAGTTCATGATCCAGGGCGGCTGCCCCAAGGGCGACGGCACGGGCAGTCCCGGCTACCGCTTCGCCGACGAGATCAACCCCAAGTTCAAGCACGACCGCCCGGGTCGCCTCTCGATGGCCAACGCCGGCCCGAACACGAACGGGTCGCAGTTCTTCATCACCGAGGTGCCGACGCCGTGGCTGGACGGCAAGCACGCGATCTTCGGCGAGGTGGTCGACGGCATGGAGACCGTGAAGAAGGTGCTCGCCGTGCCGCGCGGACCCGGCGACCGCCCCAAGACCCCCATCGTCGTCCAGGAAATCCAGGTCTTCCGCGCCGGCTGAGCCGCGCCGGCCCGCGCTTCAGTCGCCGGCGCCCCCCGCCGGCAGCCAGACCCAGAACCGCGAACCTTTCCCCAGGGTCGACTCGACCCCGACCCGCCCGCCGTACCGCTCCACGATCTCCTTCACCGCCACCAGCCCCAGCCCGGTGCCGTCCACTCCCCGGCTCCGCGCGTTGCTCGCCCGGTAGAACTCCCGGAACAGGTGCCGCAGCTCCCCCGGCGGTATCCCGATTCCCGTGTCGAACACCTCGACCAGCGCCCCGTCCGCCTCCGGCCGCACGCACAGCCGGACCGTTCCCCCGCCGTCGGTGTACTTGATCGCGTTCGACAGCAGGTTCGAGAACACGTACGGCGCCAGACCGTCGTCGATCCGCGCCGGCGGCGTGGTCCGGTCGAGCTCCAACCGCACCGCCACCGCGCGTCGCTCCGCCAGGTCCTCCATTCCCCGCGCCGTCGCCTCCGCCAGCTCCGTCAGGTCGACCGGACGCACCTCCCCCAACACCAGGCCGCGCTTCACGCGGCTCACCTCCAGCAGCTCGTTCACCAGCCCGGTCACCTGCCGCGCCCGCAGCACGATCCGCGCCAGCAGCCGGTGCCGCTCCGCCGGGTCCTGCTCCATCTCGATCGCGAAGTCCGCCAGCATCTGCACGGCCGCGATCGGCTCCTTGATCTCGTGCGCCAGCAGATCGATGAAATCGCTCTTCCGCCGCTCGACCTCCCGCAGATCCTTGATGTCCTGGTACAGCCCGGCGACGTGCAACACCAGCCCCGCCACCGCCCCCAGGTCCTCCAGCCGCTCGGCATCCTCCGCGGAGAACCGCCCGGGCTCCGGATGCAGCGCCTCCAGCACCCCGATGATCTCCCCTCGCACCCGCAACGGCGTCGCGCACAGCGACCGCGTGGTGTACCCGATCAGGCGGTCGATCCGGTCGTCGTGCCGCAGCCGCGCGTCGATCGCCGAGAGGTCGCCCGTCGCATCCTCGATCCGCACCGGTCGCCCCCGGACGCAGACCCACCCGGCCACCGAATTCTCGTCGAGCGGGATCTCCAGCGGGCGGCCCTCCGTCCCCAACGCCACCGTGCCCCGCAACGACCGGCGCGCCCGGTCGACCAGGAACACCGTCGCCCGCTCCGCGCCCAGCTCCTTGCACGCCAGCTCGGCCACCGCCCGCAACGTCGGCTCCCGATCGACCTGCCCGAGCAGCGACTCGAGGATCGAATACCAGGCGGTGCCGCGGAATGGAGGACGCTGTTCCATGTCGCCCCTGGACGGCTCCCGCCAGTATGTGCTAGGTGCCCCGATGTCGCAACAAATCGGGGGGTCTCGAGCAACGACGGGGGGCATGGGGACGGGGGCGACACCACAGGGCGTGCGTCGCGCACGGCCGGGGAAGGGTGGGGCGCGGTGATCCACAGAGTCGAAGTCGGTGTCCGCGAGGACCGCGAGGACGCCGCCGGCCGCCGCCTGGCGCGCCGCATCGGCGACGACCTCGGCCTGCGCGTCGAGACCGTCCGCGTCGTCGAGGTCTACACCATCGAGTGCGACGCGCCGGTCGAGACGATCGCGGCGTTTGCCGCCGACGCCCTCTGCGACCCCGTCCTCCAGCACCACGCGATCGATGCCCGCCTCCCCGGCTCGTTCGACTGGGCCGCCGAGGTCGCCCTGCGGCCCGGCGTCACCGACAACGTCGGCCGCACCGCCGGCGAGGCCCTCGCCCTTCATCTCGGACGCCCCCTCGGTCCCGACGAGCTCGTCGCCTGCTCCCGCCAGTACCGCTTCTCCCGCGGCCCCGCCCGGCCCGAAGATCGGCCCCGCATCGTCGAGGGTCTGCTCTGCAACCTGCTGATCGAATCGTACCGTCTCTGGGAAGGCGACACCGCCGTCTGGTTCACCGCCCACGTTCCGCGCGTCACCCTCGACCACCAACCCCGCGTCCGCACCTGGCGCCTCGACCTCTCCGACGAGGAACTCCTCCGTCTTTCCCGCGACAACGTCTGGGCCCTCTCCCTCGCCGAACTCCGCGCGATCGAAGCCTACTTCCGCCGCCCCGACGCCCGCGCGCTGCGCGCCCGCGAGGGTCTTCCGCCCGAGCCGACCGACGTCGAGCTGGAATGCCTCGCCCAGACCTGGTCCGAACACTGCAAGCACAAGATCTTCTCCGCCCGCATCCGCTACCAGGGACCCGACGGCGCCGAACGCGAGATCGATTCCCTGTTCCGCACCTGGGTGCGCGGCACGACCGAGGCGGTCCGCGCCGCGAGGGGCGACCGCGACTTGTGCGTCTCGGTGTTCGACGACAACGCCGGCGTCGTCCGCTTCCTCCCCGACTGGCACCTCGTGTTCAAGGTCGAGACGCACAACAGCCCCTCGGCCCTCGACCCCTACGGCGGCGCCCTCACCGGCATCGTCGGCGTGAACCGCGATCCGTTCGGCACCGGCCTCGGCGCCCGCCTGTTCTGCAACACCGACGTCTTCTGTTTCGCCCCGCCCGACTGGAAGGGCGAGCTCCCCCCCCGCCTCCTCGCCCCCCGCCGGGTCCTCGAAGGGGTCCGCGAAGGGGTCGAACACGGCGGCAACAAGAGCGGCATCCCCACCGTCAACGGCTCCGTCGTCTTCCACGAACGCTACCTCGGCAAACCGCTCGTCTACTGCGGCACCGGCGGCATCCTCCCGGCCCGCGTCGGCGACCGCGAGGGACACCGCAAGTATCACGCCCCCGGCGACGCGATCGTCATGGTCGGCGGCCGCATCGGCAAGGACGGCATCCATGGCGCGACCTTCTCCTCCGAGGAGCTCCACGAGGGTTCCCCGGCCACCGCCGTCCAGATCGGCGACCCGATCACCCAGAAACGGATGACCGACTTCCTCCTCGTCGCCCGCGACGCCGGCCTCTATTCCGGCCTCACCGACAACGGCGCGGGCGGGCTTTCCTCCTCCGTCGGCGAGATGGCCCGCCAGACCGGCGGCGCCGACCTCGACCTCACCCGCGCCCCGCTCAAGTACGCCGGCCTCGACCCCTGGGAGATCCTCCTCTCCGAGGCGCAGGAGCGGATGACGGTCGCCGTGCCCCCGGACCGCCTGCCCGAGTTCCTCGACCTCGCCCGCCGCATGGGCGTCCTCGCCACCGTCCTCGGATCCTTCACCGACGACGGGGTGTTCCGCGTGCGCTACGACGGCAAGGTCGTCGCCGCCCTGCACATGGACTTCCTCCACGACGGCCTCCCGCGGCTCGAACTGCGCGCCCGCTGGAACGCCCCCGCGCCCGCGCCCGTCCGCCCCCCCGCCCCCCAGGACCTCGGCGCCGTCCTCGAACGCGTCCTCGCCCGCCCCAACGTCTGCTCCAAGCACTACTGGGTGCGGCAGTACGACCACGAGGTGCAGGGCGGGAGCGTCGTCAAGCCGCTCTGCGGCGCCCGCGGCACCGGCCCCTCCGACGCCGCCGTCCTCCGCCCCGTCCTCGACTCGCCCCGCGCCGTCGTCGTCGCCCACGGCATCGCCCCCAAGTACGCCGACCTCGACGCCGGCGCCGCCGCCTTCTCCGCGATCGACGAGGGGATCCGCAACGCCGTCGCCGCCGGCGCCGACCCCGACACCCTGGTCGGCCTCGACAACTTCTGCTGGCCCGACCCGGTCGCCGGCCCGCGCAACCCCGACGGCGAACACAAGCTCGCCCAGCTCGTCCGCACCTGCGAGGCGCTGCACCAGGCCTGCCTCGCCCACGGCATCCCCCTCATCTCCGGCAAGGACTCGATGAAGAACGACTACCAGCACGGCGACGTGCGGATCTCGATCCCCCCGACGCTGCTCTTCACCGTCCTCGGCCAGATCCCCGACGCCGCCCGCGCCGTGACGATGGATTTCAAACGCCCCGGCGAGACCGTGTACCTCGTCGGCCGCACCGCCGAGGAACTCGGCGGCTCCGAGTACTTCGCCCTTCTCGGCGAGACCGGCGGCGTCCCGCCGGCCGCCCGTCCCGAGGAACAGGCGCGGCTGTACCGCAAACTCCACGCCGCCATGGCCGAGGGTCTCGTCTCCGCCTGCCACGACTGCTCCGACGGCGGCCTCGCCGCCGCCCTCGCCGAATGCGCCTTCGCCGGCGACACCGGCGCCGAGATCGACCTCCGGCCCCTCGCCGCCGACGGCCTCGACCGCGACGACCTGCTGCTGTTCGCCGAGTCGAACGGCCGGTTCGTCGTCACCGCCCGGCTCGGCTCCGAGGCGCGCTTCGAGACCCGCATGGCCGGCCTGCCCTGCCGGCCGATCGGCCGGACCCACCCCGGCGGCCGTCTCCGCATCACCGGCCTGGAGGGGTCGGTCGTCCTCGACCGCGACGTCCGAGAACTGGAGGCCGCCTGGCGCGCCCCGTTCGACTTCGCCGGCGAGGATCGGGAGGACGGCCATGCCTGAGCGCTGCCGCGTTTTCGTCCTCGCCGGCAACGGCACGAACTGCGAAGTCGAGACTGCCCACGCCTGGCGCCGCGCCGGCGCCGACGCCGCCGACATCGTCCCGATCTGGGACTGGGCCGCCGGCCGCCGCTCGCTCGACGACTACGAGATCCTCACCTTTCCCGGCGGCTTCATGGACGGCGACGACCTCGGGAGCGCCCGCGCCTGCGCCCACCGCCTTCGCCACACCGCCCCCCGCCCCGGCGGCCCGACGCTCCTCGAGGAGGTCGTCGCCTTCGTCCGCCGCGGCGGCCTCGTCCTCGGCATCTGCAACGGCTTCCAGCTCCTGGTGAAGATCGGCCTGCTGCCCAACGGCCACGAAGACCCCCGTCCCACCACGACCCTCGGGCCGAACGCCCGCGGCCGTTTCGAGGATCGCTGGGTCCGCCTCGTGACCGACCCCGCCTCCCCGTGCCTGTTCACCCGGGGGCTCGGCGAGTTCGAACTGCCCGTGCGCCACGGCGAGGGGCGCCTCCTCTTCGCCGACGGCGCCGTCCGCCGGGCCGCCGTCGAGCGACACCTCGTCCCGCTGCGCTACGCCCTCCAGGGTCTCCCGACCGACCGTTATCCGTTCAACCCGAACGGCTCCGAGGAAGCCGCGGCGGCGCTCACCGACCCGACCGGGCGGATCCTGGGTCTGATGCCCCACCCCGAGGCGTTCGTGACGCGCACGCAGCACCCGCGCTGGACCCGCGAGAACGTCCCCGAGGAGGGCGCCGGCCTGCGCCTCTTCCGCAACGCCGTGCAGGCCGTCCGCAATTCCCCCGCCCCGTAAGACCTCCGCCCGAGGTCGCGACTCCGCGGGATCGGGTTACCCGTTGCCCGACGCACCCCGCGGACGCGCGTCAGCCGCCGAAGGTCGGCCAGAGGTCTCGGATCCCGCCCACCACGAACTCCACCGCGACCGCCGCCAGCAGCAGGCCCATCACCCGTTGCGCCACGTGCAGCGCCGTCTTCGACAGGAAGCGCTCCGCCGCCGCCGCCGAACGCAACAACAGCCAGGCGATCAGACAGGTGACCGCGATCGCCGCCAGCACCGACACCGTCGGCACCACCTGCCACGCCGCCCGGCTCATCAACACCATCACCGTCGCGATCGCACCCGGCCCGGCCAGCATCGGAATCGCCATCGGCACGATCGCCACGTCGTCCCGCGCCACCCCCTCCTCCTGCTCTTCCGCCGTCGAACGCGTCCGCGACGGCTGCGCGCGCATCATGTCGACCGCCATCAGGAACAGCATCAGGCCGCCCGCGATCTTGAACGCCCCCAGCGAGACGCCGAACGCCTTGAAAATCAACCCCCCCGCCACCGCGAACAGCGCCAGCGTCACGAACGCCGCCAGCGCCGCCCGCCACGCCATCCGCCGCCGCTTCTCCGCCGGGTCGTCCGCCGTGATCGCCATGAAGAACGGCACCGCCACCAGCGGGTCCACGACGAAGAACACCGCCGTGAACGCCACGAACGCGAACTTGAGATCCTCGCTCGACACGCCGCCCGCCGCCCTTCGCTCCCCCGGCCGCAAGACCCGCCGGAGGACGGCGGATGCTCCCGTCGTTCCCCCGGCGTTGTCAAGCCCACGGCGGTTGACGCATGCGCCTTGAAGCCTTACGAGATGCCGGCACGGACGGGAGGGCCGCCACGATGAACATCGCCTACTACCGCAAGAGCAAGTTCGACGTGCAGGAGACGGTGCGGAGGATCCTCGACGCCGCGCCGAAACAGGGCTTTTCCGTCTTGGGACAGGTCGAGCTGCCCCGCGCCAAAGGAAAGGCGATCTCCCTCTGCCGCCCCGAATGGCTCGACCGCCTCGTCGGCGCCGCTCCCCAGGTCGCCGGCCTCCTTCCCTGCTCGGTGGTCGTCTTCGAACGCAACGGCGAGGTCCAGGTCGGCATGACCGACCCCGCCATCCTCGGCGCGCTCGGCCAAGCCTCCGAAATCTCCGAGATCGCCGCCGCGGCGGGTGCCGCGGTCAAGGATCTGGTCCACGCCGCCGCCGGCGTCGAACCGCTCCGGATCACCGGCATCCGCCTCTACTCCACCGCCACCTGTCCCTACTGCCGCGCCGAGGCTCGCTGGCTCGACGAACACAAGGTGAAGTACGAACTGGTCAAGGTCGACGAGGACGAGAAGGAAGCCGAGCGGATGGTCCGCGGCACGGGACAGCTCGGCGTCCCCGTCACCGAAGTCTCCTACGACGAAGGCGGCTCCGAGTTCATCATCGGCTTCGACCGCGCGCGACTCGCCCGCACGCTCGGCATCCAGGCCTGACCCCGGCGTGTGGTCTCCCTCGCCCGGCAAGACCCCGTCGCGCCGCCCGGCTTCACTTCGCCGCGCGAACGCGCCGTTCGGGGTCGCGCGGCCGGCCGGGGATCGGCTTGGCGCGCGCGGCGTGCTCATGTGAACATCCGATTCGGAAGAAGGAGGTGGAAACATCATGGGCAGGACCCGGTTCTCGGCGGCCGTGGCGGCGCTCCCCGGCGGCGGTTCGTGGGCCGGCCGCGAGGCTGGACGCCCCGCACCGCCGGAGACCGCACCGCCGGCGCCAGGCTGCGCCGCCGGCGCGACGGCCCGGTGGCGCTGGGTCGCATGGAGCGCCCTGTTGTTCTCGACCGCCTGCGCCGAGGAATACGGCGTTCCGTACGACGTCGACGACGGAGTTGCCGCGGACGGCGACGCGACGTCCGAAGTCACCATCGACGGCCCAGCCGACGCAACCGACCTTTTCACCGACCAGCCCGGCCCCACGGACGACGCTGGATCCGAGGACCACGAGATCGAGGACATCGTCGAGCACCCGCCCTCCTCCTGCCCATGCCTCGGCACCACCGACAACTTCTGCCTCTACCCCCACGACACTCCGGGTTGCCCCATGCTGCTGCCCGGCGGCTACTGCGACCCGAACGGCAACGGCAACTTCGAAGACGACGGCGACTGGGCCCGCGGCTGGACCGAATACCACGACCTGTGCCCCTGGACCTGCGACGACGGAGGCTGCAACGCACCCTCGGAGAACTGCGGCAACTGCCCGGCCGACTGCGGCTCCTGCCCGCCGACCTGCGGCGACGGAGCCTGCGACACGCCCTCGGAGAACTGCGGCAACTGCCCGGCCGACTGCGGCTCCTGCCCGCCGACCTGCGGCGACGGAGCCTGCACCGGCGACGAGAACTGCCTGTCCTGCCCCGCCGACTGTCCACGCCATGTCTCCGTCGCCTGCGGCTTGCTCGGGGCCCAGGACATCGGCGGCTCCCCCGGCTTCTCCTCCTTCCTCTCCGGCTGTCCGCGCATCGCCAAGTGGCTGGGCGGCGCCGGCAGCACTCCTGCCGCCGGCTGGGCCCCGTTCGACGCCATGGCCGCCTACAAGTGCGCCTGCGGCGGCACCACTGTCCTGCGGCTCTACGGGCCGCCCGCCTCCTTCGCCACGGGCGATGACCTCTGGCGCGAGCGCTACGGCTTCCTGGAGAGCGTGCTCTCGTGGCAGCGCGCGGCAGTGGACTACCTCGAGTCCGACAACGAGTGCGACGCGGGGCATTGCTGGTTCGACCCGGCCGACCCGAGCTACTCTCCTTCCCCCGCGCATGCCGCCGCGTACGCCACCTTCCTCCAACAGTGGGTCGCCCGCGCGTCGGCGCACGGATTCCGGCCCCTGGTCGGCAATCTCTCCGTCGGCGCCCCGGGCGGCGACATCGACCGTTGCGACGGCGACGGCATGCGCACGTTTGCCGCCCTTCTCCCCGCAATCCGTTCCGCCGCGGCGGCGGGCGGCGGTTGGGGCTATCACTCGTACACCACCGACTGGAGCACCGATCCCTCGAGCGGCATGGCGCCGTATCTCGCCTTCCGTTACCGCAAGTACGTCCGTTGCCTGCCTGAACTCGAATCGATACCCCTGATTTTCACCGAGGCCGGCTTCGACCTCGGCGGCAATCCCGACGCGGACGGCTACCGTGCCCACGGGGGCTGGGCGGCCTACGGACCGTGGCTGAGCTGGTACCAGTCCGAGATCGCCCGCGACGCGTACGTTCGAGGCGCGCTCCTTTTCGCCTTCTCGGCTCCCGGAAGCTGGTCGAGCTTCCGTCTCGACGACGACGAGACCGCCCTGCGTGCCGTTCTCGGCCCTCCTGCCTGCACTCCCTGAACCGCTGGCTGCGCACCCACGCCGCCGGTTCGCCTTGACACCCCCCCGGCCCCCCGCCTAGAAGGGGACCGCGCGGCCGGGTTCCCCGGGGGAAGCGTTGCCGGCCGGCGCCGAGGACCGATTCCGCATGCCGAGACGAACCGCCGCAACCCGGGGGGGAGGCGTCACGAACCTCCCGGGCCGCGCGGAACTCGTCCCGCTCGACCCCTCCCCCTGCCGCCGCGCCTGCCCCGTCGGCATCAACGTCAAGGCCTACGTCGGCCTGATCGCCGCCGGCCGGCCCGAACTCGCCGCCGCGGTGATCCGCGAACGCAACCCGCTCCCCGCCGCCTGCGGCCGCATCTGCTCCGCCCCCTGCGAACGCGACTGCCTCCGCGGACGCGACGGCCAGCCGGTCGCCGTCCGCGCGCTCAAGTGGTTCGCCGTCGAGGTCGAACGCGAGCGGCGCACGTGCGCCGCGCCCCCGGCCTCGCCCGCCGCCCGGCTCCCCGGCCGCGTCGCGG
>JAAZOP010000492.1 GCA_012797735.1 Myxococcales bacterium | reverse complement strand
GGGAGGAGGCGGCGGTGCGGAGCGCGCATGACGGATGAAGGATACCACAGGCCGCGTGCCGCCGCAGTCGCCCGTCGAACGCCGCAGAGGGCAACGCAGATGTCCGGTGCAGGAGCACTCGCAGATGTCCGGTGGACGAGCACTCGCAGATGTCCGCTGCGGCGGACCGCCGGGCGCGCGGAGTTCGCGGCGAACGAATCGCTGGAAGCGCTGTGTTGGAAACAGAATGTTGCAAACGGCGCGTTGCAAACAATTTGTTTGCAACATTTCGTTTGCCGGCTAGACTGCGGGCCGGAGCGGGCGGCGCGGCAGACGGGGAGGCACGGGGTCTCCCCCGCGCCGGGCGGCCCGCGGGAGGCGACGATGCGCATCCTCCTGGTCCGCGTGGCGGCCGACACGCGCTACATGCAAGCGATGTACAAGGTGGTGCGGATGGAACCGCTCTCGCTGGAGTACCTCGGCGCGGCGGTCCGGCCGCACCACGACGTCAAGCTGTTCGACATGCGTCTCGAAGGCGGGTGGGACGGCCTGCGCCGGACGATCGAGAAGTACGACCCGCAGGTGGTCGGGACCGGCGGCGACACGTGCGAGTCGAGCGCCTGCAAGCGGGTGCTGTCGCTGGCCAAGGCCCATGACCGGCGGATCCTGACCGTCGTCGGGGGCATCCACGCCACGACGATTCCGGAGGACTACCTGCATCCGGACATCGACGTGGTGTGCATCAACGAGGGGGTGTTCGCGTTCCGGGAGCTGGTGGAGCGGTTCGAGAAGGGAGGGGCGGGGTACGAGGAGATTCCGGGGCTGGCGTTGAACCGGGACGGGAAGCAGATCCGGACCGCGCCGCGTCCGCTCGCGGACCTCGACACGCTCCCCTTCCCGGACCGATCGCTCACCGCCGACGTGCGGCACAAGTACGGCTTCAGCCTGTGGGGCAAGCACCTGGCGCTGATGCGGTACACGCAGGGGTGTGTCGGGCGCTGCGACTTCTGTCCGTCCTGGAAACAGACCGGCGGCCGCTACCTGCGCCGGACGGTCGACAGCATGCTGGCGGAGCTGCAGACGATCCGGGAGCCGTACATCTACTTCGTCTGCGAGGAGTCGCTGCTCGACACGAAGCTGTCGCTGGCGCTGGCCGAGGCGATCCGCCGGCAGGGGCTCGGCAAGCGGTTCGGCATGCCGCTCCGCGCCGACACGATCGTGAAGAAGCCGCACGTGATCGAGGCGTGGGCGGCGGCGGGGCTCGAGGACACGATCGTCGGCATCGAGCAGGCGGAGGACGACCACCTGCACGACCGCGAGAAGACCACCACGGTGCAGGACAACATCGAGGCGCTCAAGATCCTCAAGGCGAACCACGTGAACTGCACCGGCTCGATGTTCCTCCGCCCGGACTTCACCCAGGCGCAGATCGATCGGTTGATGGCGCACACCGTCGAACTGGAGGTCGATTGCCCGCAGTACTTCGTGCTCACGCCGATCCCGGGCACCAAGCTGTTCGACAAGTGCCGCGACTCGCTGGTCGAGCACGATTTCGACCTGTGGGACTTCAACCACGCCGTCACGCCGACGACGTTGCCGCTGGTGAAGTTCTATGAGGCCTACATGACGGCGTACAGCACGCACCTGCAGCCGTTCGTGGTGCAGTTCTACCAGCGCAAGCTGGCGCAGATGACGCCCGAGGAGACCGACGAGGAGATGGACGGGCTGATGGGATTCCGCGAGGTGTTCGGCACGCTGCACGAGGACCACAAGGAGTACGCCGGGCCGCCGGCGTGAGATGCCGCCGGCGGGCGGCGCCGTGGAGGACCGACGATGACGACCGTGCGCGCGATCTTCGAGAAGATGCCCGAGACGTTCATCCCGGAGAAGGCGGTCGGGATGAACGCCGTGGTGCAGTTCGACATCACCGGCGAAGGGGGCGGCCGCTGGCACGCCGCGATCGAGGACGGCAAGCTGCGGGTGGTGGAGGGGCAGCACCCCAGCCCGCAACTCACCCTGTCCGCCTCGGCCGAGGACTACGTCGCGATCAGCACCGGCAAGCTCAAGGGCCAGCTCGCCTTCATGACCGGCCGGCTCAAGGCCTCCGGCAACCTGGCGCTGGCGATGAAGATGCAATCGATCTTCCGCGGGCCCTGAGCGACCGCGCGGGGCGCCGCTCGGCGCCGGGCCGCCGTGGGGCGCCCTGCGGTCCCCGGCGCGCCTCGGCCTTGCCGCCGCCGGTCGGGGCTGACAGGCGGGAGCCCCGGCCCTGACCGCCCTCCGCCTTTCCCCTCCGCCGTTGGCGATGGTTCGCTCGGCGGGTCGGCTTGACGCCCGGCGTCTCCGGCAGCAAGCTGCCGGCTCGTGGAAGACGCATCTCGAACCAACGGACGGTCCCGAACGGTTCCCCGGCGGTCCGGTCCTTCCCGCGCCGGTCCCGCCGCCGCCCTGGCGCTCGTGCTGCTGGCCGCCGCCGGCGGGCGGGCGAGCCAGGTCCTCGAGGTGTCGCTGGCGGACACCGTGGCGCGCAGCGAGCGCATCCTCGTCGTCGAGGTGCTCGAGCCGCGCGAGAGCGCCTCGCGGTGCTTCATCGATCACTCGTTCCGCTACCGCGTCGAGCGCGCGTTGCGGGGCACGGCGCCGCCGTCGGGCGAGGGGGTGTACGTCGACACCTACCCGCGGGGCGACGTGACGGCGGAGCAGTGCCCCGTGTCGCGTTCCTTCGAGGCGTACGCGGGCGGCGTGCGGGCGCCGTTCCGGGCCGGGCAGAAGCTCGTCCTGTTCCTCGGCGAGCGGGTGCCCCTGCACGCGTACGAGTCCGCGGACCGTCTCGCGGAGATCGAGGCGCTCGCGGGAGGGAGCGGGGTGGCGCCGGCGCCG
>JAAZOP010000491.1 GCA_012797735.1 Myxococcales bacterium | reverse complement strand
GCCCGCGGTGGCCGCGCCGCCGCAGTTCGAAGGGCAGTTCGAGCGTCTCCGGGAGGAGGTAGTGGCGGGACTCCGGCGGCATGTCGCAGAAGAAGGCGTCGTCCCAGACGATCACGTGTTGCGCCTGCGGGAAGCGCTCCCGGCACGCCTCGAGCGCGGCCAGCGCGCCGCGGATCCCGGGCGCTCCGCCGCCCTTCGAGAGCTGCGCGACGAGCCCGGGATCGACCCGCGTCACCGGCACGGGCGTCGAACCGCCGACGACGAACCAGTGCGCGATCGTCTCGACCTCCGGCGCCTCGTTCGGCCGCAACTCGACCTCGCCCAGCAGGGCCGCCATCCGTTCGACCGCCGCCCCGAAGTCCGGGGCTTCCGTCGAACCCTCCCCGCGGCCGCGCGGATAGGAGTAGTGGTGCTCGGCCTCCCCGCCCACCTTGCGCACCTCGCCGGAGACGGCCGGCAGTCCCCTGGCCTGCGCCATCAGGCGGTAGGACAGGCTCGTGTCGCCGCAGCGCACGATCAGCAGGCTCATCCGTTCCCCGCCTTCCGTTCGGCCGCCCGCTCCCAGAACCGCACCACGCTCCCCGCCTCGATGTACACGCGCCGCATGTGCGGCAGCGCCTCCCGAATCCGGTATTCGATACTGTACACGATCCGCCGCACCTCGTCGGCCCCGACGTCGGGGCGGAAGTCGAGCGCCACGCCGAGGAGCACGTCGTGCGGGGCCAGGTGCACCGCGGTCACGTCGTGCACCTTCTCGATGCCCGGCTGGAGCGCGAGGATCCGGCGGACCTTCTCCTGGTCGGCGCTGGCGGCGGCGTGGCCGAGCAGCATGCGTTTGGACTTGAGGGCGACGAGGGCGGCGCGCAGCGCCAGCAGCAGGCCGACGAGGAGCGCCGCGGCGCCGTCGAACGCGGCGCGCCCGAACGCCTGCGCGGCCGCGACGCCCGCCAGCGCCACCAGGACCCCCGACACGCCCGCCGCGTCCTCGACCAGCGTCAACACGACCGTCGGGTCCTTCGCCTCGAAGAACGCCTCCCGGAACGTCCGCCCGCGGGCGGACAACAGGTACTGGCGCAGCGAGCCGTGCGCCGAGAAGACGGCAAAGGCGGCCGCGATCCCGAGCACGCCGTAGGCCACGACCGCGTGGCCCCCCGCGGGCGCGTCGGCCAGCCAGACCACGCACCCCGCGTGGACCGCGAACGCGCCGCCGATCCCGAACACCGCGAACACCACCACGCCGCCCCAGAAGTAGCGCTCGCGCGCCAGCGCCAACCCGGTCGAGTCGCCGGCGGAGAGCCGCCCGAGCCGCACGCCGAGCAGCAACAGGACCTGGTTGCCGGCGCTGCCGGCCGAGTGGATCGCCTCGGCCAGCAGCGCGGCCGAGCCGGTCAACACGGCCGCGACCAGCTTGGCGACGGCCATCGCCAGGTCGCCCAGCAGCGTGGCGAGAATCGCGGTGCGGGGCGCCGCCGCCATCGCCTAGCCGCCCTCCCCCGGCGCCGCGCCCGCCAGTTCCCGCGACACGTCGTTGACGATCAGCCGGCACCGCCCGCGCAGCTCGACCAGCCACCGCTGCCGGTACTCCTCGAGCTGCCGGCTCCGCAACCACTCCTCGAACTCGGCCGCCGTCTCGGCGAACGCGCGTCCCTCGAAGGGATGCCCCCCTGCCGCGAACCGCGCCTCCAGCTCGGCCGCGTCGAGCGTCGCCGGAAGGCGGACGCTGTCGCGCGTGAACCGCGCCACGATCACCTCGCGCCGCAACGCCGCGTCCAGCGACTCCATCGAGATCGCGCGCTCGCGGAGGAACGCCCGCAGCACGTCGTGCCCGCCGATCCGCGCGGCGAGCTGATCGCGGGCCTCATCGACCAGCCCCGGCGCCACGACGTCGCGGCCGAGCCGGACCGCCTCGCGCAGCGCGATCAGGTCCTCGACGACGCGCCGCTGCGCGTCGCCGAACGCGGCCGCGTCGCACCACAGGTCGAACGCGCCGGGCCCCGCCTCGCGTACCAGGTAGACGTGCGCCGCGACGAACACGTCCCACATCGTCGCGACCTGGCTCGCGCGATCCCGCGCCGAAGGCCCCTCGACCACGACGGCCACGCGGTCGATCAGGGTGATCGGCGAGCGTTGTGCGGCCGCCGGCGCGGCGACGCACAGCGCGAGACCCGCGCCGATCCACGCCGCGGCGCGTCCGGGCGGAGCGCGGCGGTCTCCCCGCGACTCCTCGCGGCCCTCGCGCCCGCCCCCGGCACTCGCACCCTCCATCGCCGGCGCCCCTTCTACCACGGACGCCGGTGCCCAAGGCAAGCGCGCCCGTCCGGCAGGCCCGACGGCGCACCCGCAACCGGCGAGCCGATCGCCGGCCGGGAGCGGGAAAACCGCGCCGTCCCCGGCGGCCGTCCCGCGGCAAGGCCGCCACCCGTCCCCCGGCCCGGCCAGGCCCGCGTGCCCGCCGGGCGTGCAGGAATGCACCGGGCCGCCGCGTCGATCCGGCTACGACGCGCGCAGCAGATCGAGGAGCGGGGCGTCGGGCGAGTCCGGGTCGGGCATCAGGTCGCCCGTACCCGGGTGGACCACGAGGTCCAACTCCTCCAGAGGGATCTGCCCGATCAACGGCGTCGTCCCCTCGGCCTCCACCAGCGCGCTGCCGACCATGTCCCGCCCCAGGATCTCGATGCCGACGTTCTTCACCCGCGGCACCTCGCGCACCCGCCCATCGGCATACCGCACCCTCCGCCGCTCCACCGGCGTCAGCCCGAGCTTGCGGCAGACATCCGCCGGCAGGACCAGCATCGTGGCGCCGGTATCCACGAGCGCCTCGACTTCCACCGTCCGCACCTGGTCGGCCGGCAGCAGACCCCGGCGGACGAGCGCCTCGTCGTCCTGGTTGGTCAGCTTCACCTTCGTCATCACCTTCCCCATCGCCGGCCTCCGCGCGCCGGGTCCATCGCGCACCGGAAACCGCCCGTCGCCGGAATCATAGCACGGGGTCCCGGCCAGCGCGGGCGTCCCACCTCTTGCGGGGAATAGTCGGCATCGATTATTCGTTGCCACTCCCGGAAGTTCGGGGGATGGTTCCGGGGCGACCCGGAAGGCTCGAAGGAGGGAGCGGCGGCATGCAGGCCGACGTCAAGGCGATCCAGGACAAGGTGCAGCGCGAGTCGGAATCGATCGACCTGGCTCTCTACGAGATCGGCAAGGTGATCGTCGGCCAGAAAGCGATGATCGAGCGGGTTCTGATCTCGCTGCTCACCGGCGGCCACGTGCTGCTCGAAGGGGTCCCCGGCCTGGCGAAGACCCTGGCGATCCGCACCATCACCCAGGCGATCTCCGCGAAGTTCCAGCGGATCCAGTTCACTCCGGACCTGCTCCCGGCCGACCTGGTCGGGACCGTCGTGTACAACCAGCAGCAGGGCACCTTCACCCCGAAGAAGGGCCCGATCTTCACCAACCTCTTGCTCGCCGACGAGATCAACCGCGCCCCGGCCAAGGTCCAGAGCGCCCTGCTCGAGGCGATGCAGGAGCGCCAGGTCACCATCGGCGACACCACCTACCCGCTCGACGAGCCGTTCCTGGTGATGGCGACGGAGAACCCGATCGAGCACGAGGGGACCTACCCGCTCCCGGAGGCGCAGGTCGACCGGTTCATGCTCAAGGTGCTGGTCGACTATCCGTCGCGCGAGGAGGAACTGGCGATCCTGGAGCGGATGGCGACGGGGACGCCGCCGGTGCCGAAGCCGGTGCTGACGCCGGAGGACGTTCTGCGGATCCGGCAGGTGGTGGACGAGGTGTACGTCGACGAGCGGGTGAAGGGGTACATCGTCGACATCGTGCTGGCGACGCGCGACCCGAAGGCGCACCGGCTGGACGACCTGGTGGACTTCATCGAGTACGGGGCGAGCCCGCGCGCTTCGATCGCGCTGGCCAAGGCCGCCAAGGCGCACGCCTTCCTGCGGCACCGCGGCTTCGTCACGCCCGAGGACGTGAAGGCGATCGGGCCGGACGTGCTCCGGCACCGCGTGATCCTCACCTACGAGGCGGAGGCGGAGGAGGTGACCGCGGAGCGGATCGTGCATCGCGTGCTGGAGACCGTCCGGGTTCCCTGACCGGACGGCGAGGGGCGGGAGGCCGGAGGCCCCGGGGATGCTGCCGCGAGAGCTGCTCAAGAAGGTGCGCAAGATCGAGATCCGGACCAGCCGGCTCGTCGACGAGCAGCTCGCCGGGCAGTACCACTCCGTCTTCAAGGGCCGCGGCATGGCCTTCGACGAGGTGCGCCCGTACCAGGTGGGGGACGACGTCCGCTTCATCGATTGGAACGTCTCGGCCCGTTTCGGCGACACCTTCGTCAAGGTCTTCGTCGAGGAGCGCGAGGCGGTGGTGATGCTCGTCGTCGACTTCTCCCGCTCGATGCGCTTCGCCGCCCACGCCCAGCCCAAGATCGAGATCGCCGCCGAGGTCGCCGCGCTGCTCGCCTTCTCCGCGATCCGCAACGACGACCAGGTCGGCCTGATCGCGTTCGCCGACAGGGTCGTCCGTTTCGTCCCCCCGAAGAAGGGACGCAAGCACGTGCTGCGCGTCGTCACCGAGATCCTCCGCGGCATGGAGGAGGACGGCGAGGACGCGGACCGCCCCCAGCGGCCCACCGACCTCGCCGGCGCGCTCGACTTCCTCAACCGCGTCTCCAAGCACCGCTCGATCGCCTTCCTGATCTCCGACTTCCTCGCCGGCGGCTACGACCGCGCCGTCCAACACACCCACGCACGCCACGACCTGATCCCGATCGTGATCCGCGACGGCCTCGAGGACGAATTGCCGCGGGTCGGCCTGGTGCCGCTGGAAGACCCGGAGACCGGGGAGCTGGTGCTGGCGGACCTCTCCTCCCGTCGCACCCGCGCCGCCCTCGAAGAGCGCTACCGCCGCGAAGCCGCCGCGCGCGACCGGCTGTTCCGCCGCAACAAGATCGATTTCATCCATCTCCGCACCGACGAGGCGTACCTCGGACCGCTCGTGCAGTTCTTCCGCGTCCGGGAACGCCGGGCGAGGTCCGGGCGATGAGCCGACGCGGCGCCCGCGCAGCGATCGCCGTCGCGACCCTCGCGACCCTCGCCGTCCT
>JAAZOP010000490.1 GCA_012797735.1 Myxococcales bacterium | reverse complement strand
GGGCGCCGGCGGGCGGAGCACCGCCCCGGCCGCCGCGCCGGCGAGCAGGAAGCCGCCCGACAGCACGACCCACTCCATGACCGCGCGCCGCCGCGCCTTCGCCCGCCAGGAAGAACCCGTCGTCACGCGCCGAGTCTAGGATCGGCCGGGCCGGGGAGCAAGAACCGGCCGCCCGCTCAACCGTCGACGAACACGCGCCGCGCCGCAATCGTCCGGGCGTTGCCGTCGGCGTCCGTCGCGCGAACCTCCAGGATGTGACCGCAGGGGGTCAACGCGGAAGCGTCGAGCGTCCCGGAGAAGCCGACCGCCGGACATCCGGCATAGCCGGGCCAGACGAGGCAGACGTCCGGCCGGCTCGCCCCATAGGACAGCGGAACGGCCGGGCTCCCATCGACGAGCAGTTCGACCGAGACGACGCCGCGGTTGTCGAGCGCCCAGCCCTGGACGGCGGTCGCGCCGGAGACATGCGCGTCGGGACCCGGCACGTCGAGGGTTCCGAACGGGCCGAGCCGTGCGTCGAGCGAGGCGGCCTGGCTGCGGATCGTGTCGAACGAGCCCAGCAGCAGGTAGGCGCGCGCCCGCACCGTGCCGCCCGCCGGAATCCCGAACGAGAACTGCGCGCGGACGTTGTTGAACGGCAGCGAACGGAGCTGCCACGCCTGGAACGCCGTCAACCGGTTCTCGTAGTAGATCCCCACCCCGTAGGTCCGACCGTCGTCCTGCAACGTGACCCAGCCGCCGGGGCTGTCGAAGTTCTCGTAGAAGAACCCGTCGCCCCCCGCCGGCGTGTCCACCACGACCTGGCGCCCCTCGGAATCGACCACCTGCCACAGGTCCGCCGCGGCGCCCCCCCGGCCGTTGGCGGTGTACATCGTCGGCATCTCCTGGGCCGTCGCCCGGTGATCCAGCGCTGCCAGGTTCTCCACGGCGTACTCGAGCTGCACCACGTGGGTCGCCACGAAGCGCAGCGACTGCGTGACCCGCACGTCCGAGCGGCGTTCGCGGAGGGCCGGGTCGGTGCAGGCGTTGTCCGACACGCAGTCGGTCCGGTCCCAGTTCGGGTTCCAGAACAGCGGGTTGGTCACGGCCCGCAGCACGCCGTCCGCGAACTCCACGCGCTCGACACCCGAGCCGCGGTTGCAGCGGTTGCCGCCCTGCACCGGGTCCCAGCCGAGATAGGTGATGCCGCCCGGGCAGCTCGAGGGCGACGTCGCGCACGAGGCGTTCCAGGCGCAGTTCTGCATCAGCCGGTCGGGATCGTAGAAGGCCACCTGCACCTCGCGACCCGTGTCGTTGGCGTCGATCGCGTTCGTCGGGTTGAGGCCGGCGCCGTACCCGCGCGCGATCCCGAAGAACACGATCGAACCGCCCCACTCGCGCCGCAGGCCGATTTTCAGGTAGTCGGTCGCGTCGTAGAGGTAGTCGTCCTGGAAGCCGTTGACCGTCGTCGTCTCGTGCCGCCCCCACGGGGATTCGCCGTCGATCGCCTGTGCCGGGACCGGCGGCGGCTCGGGGACCACGGGACAGAGCGCGTCGTCGCCGGCATCGGCGTCGGCATCCGGTCCGGGCGCGTCGTCGCCAACATCGGCGCCGGCATCCGGTCCGGGCGCGTCGTCGCCGGCATCGGCGTCGGCATCCGGTCCGGGCGCGTCGTCGCCCGTTCCGTCCGCGCCCTCCGCCTCGGCCGCGCCGTCGTCCCGCGGAGCCGCGACGTCCGTCCCCGTGTCGTCGCCCGGCGCGCATCCCGCCGCCAGCAGCGCGGCCAGCCACCACGTCGTTCCAGCGTGCTTCATCGCCGTCCTCGCCCGCGCGCCCGCGCCTGGCCGGTCGCGCCGATCTTCGCCGCCGCCATCGTCGCCGCTTCGATCACCGCCCGCAGCGGCACGCCGGCCGCCCGGGCCAGCCGCCGGCAGGCGTCGTACTCCGGCCGGCGTCCGAATACCTCGCCCCCGAGCCGCGAGAGCTTCACCGGGACCGGGCCCCACGGGGTAGAAACCTCCACCGAGACCCGCTCGAGGGCCCGCTTCTCCACGGCGAGCAGGCGGCAGCCGATGCTCGTCGTCTCGCGGAACAGCGCCGTCAGAACCGGTTCGAGCTTCGCGCGCTCGACGAGGACCGACAGCGTATGCGCCGGCCGGCCCTTCTTCATCACGATCGGGGTCACGAACGCGTCGAGCGCCCCCGCCTCGAACAGGCGTTCCAGGGCGTGGTCGTACAGTTCCGGCGCCATGTCGTCGATGTTCGCCTCGACGAGGACTTCGCCGGTTTCCGCGGTCGCCCCGGCCGCCGGGGCGGGGCGGCCGACGAACAGCCGCGTCAGGTTCGCGATGCCGGGCCGGTCGTGGCGGCCGGCACCCACGCCGAGCGTCTCGACGACCATTGCGGGCATCGGGCCGAAGGAACGGCCGAGGGTGGCGAGCAGCGCGGCGCCGGTCGGGGTGACGGTCTCGCCGTCCACGGGCACGCCGCGCACGGGAAGGCCGCGCAGCAACAGGGCGGCGGCCGGGGCGGGCAGCGGCAGCTCGCCGTGCGCCGCGCGGACCGTGCCGGTGCCCAGCGGCAGGACCGAGCCGCAGAGCGTGCCGACGCCGAGGGCTTCGAGGGCGGTGACGACGCCGACGACATCGACGATCGCATCGACGGCGCCGACCTCGTGCAGGTGGATGCGCGAGACGGGCTTCCCGTGCGCCTCGGCCTCCGCCGCGGCGAGGCGGGTGAAGACCGCCAGCGCCGCGGCGCGGGCCGGCGGCGTGATCCGGGCGCGGCGAACGATCGCGGCCACCTGCGCCGGCGTGCGCTCCCGCGGGTGCGCG
>JAAZOP010000489.1 GCA_012797735.1 Myxococcales bacterium | reverse complement strand
GTTCCGGCAGGGGGAAACGACCGCGACGATTCCGTCGCAGGCATCGCGACCGCCGGAGTCGCCCGCACTACACCCCCCGAGGTCGGCCGTCGCAACCAACGAGGCGAACACAGCCCACGCGAGTCGTCTGCTCATCGTCGTTCCTCCATTCCCGCTCTGCACGCCGTCCCGCCTGCCCGCCGAAGAGGTCGGACCGGCACCAGGACCGCGATCGTCGGTAGCGGCCGGACGGCGGCCGCCCCCGTCCGCCTGGCCGCCACGCGACACGAACAGCCGCCGGCGCTGCAGAGCAGGGCGGCGGGGAGAACGACACGGACGATTCTCGGCATGTCTGCCCCCGGCGGATGTCCACAGCGTACGGGATCCGTCGGCCGGGATCGGGGATGTCGATCCCGGCCGGGCGCGGAGCCACCCGGAGGAGACACAGACGTGCGTCCCGAACCAGGGATCGATTCCGACGGACGCGGGGCTACCCGCGGCGGCGGCGGACGCGGAGCAGGCCCAGCGCGGCGAGGAGGCCGAGCAGGCCGGCGGGCGTCGAGTCGCCGGCGGCGCGGCAGCCGCACCCTTCTCCGCCGCCGGTTTCCGCGACGTCGCCGTCCTCCGCGCCGTCCGCGACGCCGTCCATCTCGCCGTCGGCCTCGGGCGCAACGTCGCCGTCGGCATCGGCGTCGGCATCGGCATCGGCATCGGCGTCGGCCGCCTCCGGCACGCAGGCGTCACCGTCGCAGACGTAGCCGGCGGCGCAGTCCTCGTCGCCGTCGCAGGCGTCGAGGCATGCGTCGTCGCCGCAGGCATACGGCGCGCAATCGACCGGGTCGGGAACGGCGCAGTCGCCGACACCGTTGCAGACGCCGGCCGCGACGGCGGCACCGGCGTCGCACGACGGCGCGGAGCAGACCGTCGAGTCGTCAGGGAAGGCGCAGGCCGTGGGGTCGGCGCCGTCGCAGGACGCCGCGCACGGTCCGGTGCCGGCGCACGCGTCGCGGCCGCCGTGCGGGGCGCCCGTCACCGGGCTGCAGGTGCCCTCGCGATCGGCCACGTCGCAGGCCTCGCACTGGCCGTCGCACGCGCCGTCGCAGCAGTAGCCATCCACGCAGAAACCGCCGGCGCACTGGGTATCGGCCCCGCACGGCGCGCCGACGTCGAGCCGCGGGACGCAGAGGCCGCCCGAGCAGTAGCTGGCATCGTCGCAGTCCTCATCGACCGTGCAGTCGCCGCCGCACAGGTCGCCGGCGCAGTCGTACGGGGCGCAGTCCTGCGTCTGTTCCGCGGGGCAGGCGCCGTCGCCCTGGCAGAACGCTGCGAGGACCGCCGTGCCGTCGGCGCAGGAGGGCGCCCGGCATTGCACGGAGTCGCCGGGGTAGGCGCAACCCGTCGGGTCGGTGCCGTCGCACGCCCCCGCGCAAACCGAGCCATCCGAGGCGCAGGCGGAGCGGTCGCCGTGCGGGGCGCCCGTCACCGGGCTGCAGGTGCCGCGGGCCCCGGAGACGTCGCAGGCCTCGCACTGCCGATCGCAGGCCGTGTTGCAGCACACGCCGTCGACGCAGTGGCCGGAGCTGCAGGCGGAATCGGTGGTGCACGGCGTGCCGAGGTCGCTGCGCGGCGCGCACGCCCCGGCGTCGCACCAGTAGGCGGGGATGCAGTCGGCGTCGGTCGTGCAGGACGCGAGACAGGCGTCGGGGCCGCAGACGTACGGGTCGCAGATCGTGATCACCGCCGCGGGACAGAGAGCCGAGCTGCCGGTACAGTCGGCCGCCGCCGTCGCCTCCCCGCTCACGCAACGCGCCGCCCGGCACTCGGTCCCCGCGGCGACGAAGACGTCGTCCGGGCAGTCGGGGCCGGCGCCGGTGCAGTTTTCGGCGAGGTCGCATTCGCCGGTCGCCGTGCGGCAGGTGTAGGTGCTGGGCCGGAAGGCATCGGCGGGGCAGCTCTTGCCGGTGCCGTCACATGACTCCGGCACGTCGCAGGGCAATGAGGCCGAGCGGCAGACGTAGTCGGCGGGGCGGACGGCGTCGGCGGGGCAGTCGGCGGAAGAGCCGGAGCAGTTCTCCGCAACGTCGCATTCGCCGGTCGCCGTGCGGCAGGTGTAGGTGCTGGGCCGGAAGGCATCGGCGGGACAGCTCTTGCCGGTGCCGTCGCACGACTCCGGCACGTCGCAGGGCAATGAGGCCGTGCGGCAGACGTAGTCGGCGGGGCGCACGGCATCCGCCGGGCACGCGCCGCTGGATCCGGTGCAGAACTCGGCCACGTCGCACGCGCCGGTCGCGGCGCGACACTCGTGCGTCGACGGCAAGAAAGCGTTCGTTGGGCAATCGGGCGCAGATCCGGTGCAGAACTCGGCCGGGTCGCAGATGCCGGTGGACTCGCGGCACTCGAAGGTGTTCG
This sequence comes from Myxococcales bacterium, assembly GCA_012797735.1. Taxonomy (GTDB): domain Bacteria; phylum Myxococcota_A; class Polyangia; order DRWM01; family JAAZOP01; genus JAAZOP01. The sequence goes on along the minus strand of JAAZOP010000489.1, from coordinate 10,893 downwards.
GCCGCAGGTCGTCGGCCGGGCACGACATCGAGGTCGAGATGCAGGTCTCGGCGACGTCGCACGCGCCGGCGGCGGCGCGGCAGGTGACGGTCGGGGCGACCAGGGGGTTCAGGGCGGTGCACGTACCGTCCGCGGTCCCGCCGGCGGCGAGGCTGCACGCCTGGCAGTCGTCGGGCGCGGAGCCGCCGCAGGCCGAGTTGCAGCAGACGCCGTCGGCGCAGAACCCGGAGCCGCACTGAGCGCCGGCGGTGCAGGGCGTGCCGTTGCGACCCCAGACCTCGCCCGGGGTGATCTCGGCGGCCGCGTGGTAGTAGAAGTCGTTCGTGCAATCGTTGGTGTCCTCCCGCGGTTGCGGACGCTCGATCGAGCGGCTCTGTGCCGGCGCGCCGCGGTACGTGATGCCCGGGTAGGGGCTCGTCGCGGATCCCCAGCCGGCGACGTCGATCACGGTGAAGAACGGATCGAGCAACAGCAGCTCGTCGTTTTCGTTGCCGAGGTTGATATTGGTCACCGAGCAACCGCCGGCGGCTCCGCACCAGAGGGACCCACCCAGGAGGTTCGGCACGACCGCGGAACCGGCGGCCAGCTCGAAGTCGGGCATCGGATAGGGCGGCGGATCGATCGTGCCGTTGAACTCCGTGTTGTAGGTGGCTGCGTTGTGCGCGATCAGCACCACGTCGTCGGCGGCGATGACGGCGCCGGCCGGGAAGAGGCCGCCGCCTTCCGTCCCATCGACCGTTTCTTCGTCGGTCAGCAGGAAAGCCAGTCCGCCGGCGGCGAGCGGCAGATCGATCCCGGTGCGGTTGTAGATCTCGTACCACTCGGCCCCCGCTTCGGTGACGGCGTCGGGAAGGACCTCGTTGATCACGAGAGGCGGCGAAGGTTCGACGTCGGGGTCGAGGTGGAACCAGATCTGGAAGAAGTAGTCGACCACGCCGTCCGAGACCTCGGCCCACGTGTTCGAGGTGAGGCCGGGGTTGCCGTAGTTGGTCAGGGCGTCCAGCGCATCGCTGCTCGGTTCGACCGAGGACGGCGGATCCCACGCCTCGTCCGTGGCGTTGGAGCGCAGGACGATCACGGTGAACTGCACCGGCGCGGTGGGGACCCCGCCGAGGTTGGCCCAGGGGATCGCCAGTTCGATCGCGTCGTTCACCGACGAGATCGCCTGGGCGCCGGCCGGGGTTCCGGTCCAGGTCGGGTCGTACACGATCGGGGTGACGCTGCCGGACCCGAAACGGGTCACGATCAGCCGTTCCCAGGCCGCGACCGCCGCGGTCTGCGTCTCCGAGTTGGCGCCGAACCAGCGCTGGCCGCTCCCCGGTGTGCCGTCGCGGTCGAGCGCGATCTGGATCTGCGGGGCGCCGTCGCCGAAGGCGATGTCGATGTCCGCCATGCGCGCCAGCACGTACAGGTTGACCCGATCGGCGGTGATCCGGAACTCCCGCAGGTCGACCCGCCCGTCCGGGCTGGCGAAGTCGGTCCGCTCATCGTTCGCGGCGTCGGTCCAGATGTACTCGCCCTGGAGCGATGTGTCCCGGCCCAGGTGGCCGGTGTCGAGGTTCGTGGGGCGCAGCAGCGGCCAGTCGGCCGGATCCCCGTCGACGGTGACGACGTGGGCCGCGGCGAACGGCGCGGCGGCGAGCAGGGCGGTGAGCAGGGCGATCGGAAGCCAGTGACGCATGGTCCCTCCTGGCGGGCGCCGGGGACCGGCAAGCCGTGCCGCGAAGCCTCGCGGCCGGGATGGTGGATGCCGGCGGTGCCGCCGGGTCAACGATGACGCGGACCCGGAACACGGTCAAGCGCGAACCGCGCGTTGCCGCCCCGGGCGGGTCAGAGGATGATCGTGCCGGGATCGACGGGGTCGGGGGACCACTGGAAGTTGTCGACGATCGCCGTCGAGTCGTAGATCCCGTCGCCCTCGTCGTGGATCGAGAAGGTGAGCGTGAACTCCTCGCCGGGCGCGATGTCCCAGGCGGTTCGCAGCCATCCGGTGGAGGACCCGCAAACCGTGCGGGTGAAGTCCTCGTTCGTGCACATCCCGTCGTAGCCGGTGCCGGCGAGGTCCGTCACCGGCGAATGCTCGAAGAACGCATTGTCCACCTCGATCTCGTGCCCGCCCTCGTCGAACGAGATGTTCCGGCGCTCGCCCGTCGCCGGACGCTCGAGGATCGCGTAGAACGTGTCGTTGAACCCCTGGTCGACCCATTCCGGGTACTCGGTGCTGAGGTAGACGAAGTCGAACGAGAAGCCGACCGCGTTGCGGGGGGCGCGGAGGTGCAGCACGAGCTGGTGCGTGTCGCAGATCAGCGCCCCGTCCGACCCCGACGGCGACGGGTCGGACTCGTGCGCCACGGTCTCGCAGGTGTCGAACCAGCCGCTCTCGTAGTAGTCGGTCCCCGGCTGGCGATGGCCGCCGGGACAGTACTCCGGGTTGCACAGGGCGATGTCGATCGGGGCGGTCCCGAGGAGGGTGTAGGCGCAGCCGAACCGCGGCGCCAGGCCGTTCGACGGGTCGCCGAACCGGGCCAGCGTGCCGAACCCGCTGCCGCAGGCCGTCGCGAAGCACCGCTCCTCCCACGAGAGCAGGAACCGGCCGTCGCACAGGTCGATCCCGTCCGGCAGATTCGGGTCGGCGTGGCAGTCGCATCCCTCGGCCTCGTCGATCTCTCCGTCGCAGTCGTCGTCCCGCCCGTTCCCGGGCACTTCGAACGCCTCGGGGTTGATCCGCGGCTCCGTCTCGTCGCAGTCGCCGGTGGCCGGGGAGAACCCGTCGCCGTCGACGTCGACCTCGAACATGTCGCGCGCCTCGACGACTTCGATCGGTCCTCCGCCCTCGTCCGCCGGTCCGCTGCCTTCGTCCGCAACGTCGCGACCGTGATCCGGCAGCGTGGCCGTGTCGTCGTCCGGACTGCAGGCGGCGACGGCGACGGCGATCGACAGGCAGGGCAGCAGGCGTTCCATGGCAACCTCCCGCGCGCTCTCCCCGCAGGGTAGCGCAGAATCGGGATCGTTGCGCGGGCGAGCCGCGCCGCCTACGCTGGTTCGTGCCGGGCGCGGGCGGGTCGGTCGGGGCGGGCGCGCCGGCGCGCCGCTTCGACCGCCCGGCGAAGGGAGGTCCGCACATGACATCGTGGCGCATCCTGGCGGCGCTCGCGCTGCTGGCGGCCGGCTGCAGCGGCCCGTCCGCGTCGGACGCCGGCGACGGCGGCGACGGGATCGACGGGCGGGACGGGGACGCCGGCGACGACGGCGGCGAGCCGGTGGTGCCCGCATGGGACGAACCGGAGCGCTCGTACCGCGTCCGCGTCGTCGTGCGCCCGCATCCGGACCGCGACCGGGTCGACCTGCCGGTGCTGGCGCCGCTGGCGCACGACGGCGCGTTCGTCGGCCGCGAGGTGCGGGTCTACGAGGTGACCGGCGGCGCGACCGCGGGGCCGCTTTCGGCCGGCGCGTGGACGCAACCGGACGGGCGGGAAGCGGAAGTCGGCTTCACCGCGGCCGGCCCGACGGCGGCGGGCGCGACGCGCGAGTTCCTCGTCTACTACGAACCGACCGGCGCGCCGCCGGCGTGGGAGTGGCGCGCGGGCGCCTGGGGCGACTTCCAGGCGCTGGACGACGACGGCGACACCCGGACCGAGGCGTGGCGGCTGTCCGGCGGCGAGTACCGGCTCCAGCGGGCGGTGAACCCGGCCGACGGCACGCTCCGGCGCGGCCGCCGCGCCGCCGGCGACGCGTTCCTCGCCCGCGCGCCCGGCGACTGGCGCGCCGTGAACGGGTTCTCCGACGGCTACCAGCTGGAGGACGCGACGCACACCTGGGACCCGGTGGGCGTCGAGGACGTCGCGCCCGGCGCGACGGTGACCGACCGGGACGCGACGAGCGCGGCCGTCGCCGCGACCTGGGCCGGCCGGACGGCGCCGGTCCCGCACGACCTGGCGTTGACCTACCGCGTCTTCGCCGGCTGGCCGTTCGTCGAACGCGTGCTCGCCGCGCGCCCGCGCGACCCGGCGATGACGTTCTTCTTCTCCAGCGGGGACTGGAACGGACGGCATCTCTACCTCGCCGACGCCTACGACCGGATGGTCTCCGACACGCGGGGCGACGAGCCGCTGGAGAAGGTCTGGGACACCGGGATGCGCTGGCTGGTGGTGTACGATGCGGCCAGCGATCGGGGCCTCGGCTGGTTCCTCTTCCATCCGGGCGTGATCCGCGCGGAGCAGACCGCCGACGGCGTGACGATCTACGACTCGTACGGCTACAGCGCCGCCGGCACCGCCGTCTTCCGATCGTTGTGGATGGCCGACCTCGACAAGGACCGGATCGTCGACCTGTTCGACGCGATGGCGCCGGGGGTCGAGGTGTCGGCGCCGGAGTTCCGGGACCTCAACATCGCGGCGCCGCGGGACGACGACTTCTTCTTCCCGGGCGACGAGCTGGGCCTCACGGTCACCACGCCGGGGAACCCGGAGGCGGTGACGGCGGAGGCGGTGCTGCCCGACGGCACCACGCTGCCGCTCGAGCTGGAGCGCGGCGCCACGCCGCTGGTCTGGCGCTCGCGGACGCCGCTGCGGCTGACCGAGGCGCATCCCCCGGGCGCCTGGACGATCGCCGCGCACAGCGCGGGACGCACGGCGCAGGTCGTCGTGCAGTTCCGCCTCCCGCAGCACCCGAAACTGGTGTTCGGCCCCTCCGACCTGCCGGAGCTGCGGGCGCGCAAGGACCGTCCGGGCTGGAACGAGATCTGGACCGAGATGCTGGCCGAGGCGGAACGCTACGACGACCCGATCCCCGACCCGGGGCCCGACCGCGACATCCGCGGCTACGCCGACCGGCTGATGAACCTCGCGCTGATTCAGCTCATCGACCCGTCGCAGCCGTACGACGGGAAGCTGTGGACGTACTTCTTCGCGATGCTGCGCTATCCGAACTGGGAAGAGGGCGCCGAGCCGTTCAACAATTTCGACCTCACGGTCGGCCACTTCCTGACGGCGCTGGCGGTGACCTACGACTGGCACTACGACCGGTTGACGCCGGCGGAGCGGGCCGAGGTGCGGGCGCGGCTGCGCGGGGTCGCCGGCCGCTGGCGCTCGACCTCGTGGATGCGGACCTATCGCGACATCGACTGGAGCCACTACGGCACCGTGACGAACAACCACTACTGGATCAACCACCAGGGGGTCGCCGCGGCCGCGTTCGTACTGGCCGACGAGATGCCGGAGACCGAGCGGGCGGCGTGGGTGGCGCAGCTCGAGGAGAACCTCGGGATCCTCCTGTCGGTGCTCGAAGACGACGGCACCAGCCACGAAGGGGTCGCCTACCACAGCTACGGACAGATCAACCTCTTCCGCTGGCTCGATTTCCGGGATTGCGCGCTCGGCGGCAACACCGCGACCGCGACCCCGTGGTTCCGCGAGAGCGTCCTGTGGGACGTCTACTCCGTGCTGCCCGGGGGCGCCGACAACTACGGCGGCGTGGCGAACTTCGGCGACTGCCCGACCGCGCACTACAACTCGCCCCGCACCATCGCCGCCTGGCTCGCCCGGCGCCTGGGCGACGGCCTGGCCCAGTGGACCGCCGAACGTCTCGACAACCCGCGCCGGACCGCCTGGTCCTACCTGTGGTACGACCCCGCGGTGTCGGTCGTCGACCGCGCCACGCTGCCCACCTGGCGCTTCTTCCCCCGCAAGGGGATCCTCGCCTGGCGCTCCTCCTGGGACGAGGACGCGACCTACCTGAGCCTGAAGTCGGGATCGTACTTCGGCGGGCACGAGCAGCCCGACGCGGGCCACTTCCTCCTGCATCGGGCCGGCGTCCCGTACATCACCGACCACGGGTACTCGTACCGGAAGATGAGCGACGAGCACAACCTGCTGCTGGTCGACGGCGCGGGGCAGCGGGGCGAGGGGACGCAGTGGATGGCCGGGATCGACCCGGCGTACTGGGCCTCCGCCGAGCTGGTGCTGGGCGACGCGCGCTACTTCGACGTGCGGGCCGACCCGACGCCGATGATGCTGTCGGAAACGCTCACCGGCTGGACGCGCGAGATCGTCGGCCTGGGCGCCGACCTGTTCTTCGTGCACGACGAGATGCGCGGGACCGCCCCGATGCACCTCGACCTGCTCCTCCACTCGTATCGCTCGAATCCACCCTCCGGCAGCGGCCTGACCTACAGCTACACCGAGCGGCGGACGGAGAACCCGTGGCTCGAAACGGGCCCCGGCCGCTGGGCGATCCGGCCGCAGGACGAGGCGCCGGTGCTGCACGTCGGCGACGCATCGGCCGCCGCCTGGGCGGCGACGATCGAGCCCAGCTCGTACGTGCCCGAGCTGGACCCGGACACCCGCGAGTACAACGAGTCCGGGGCGCGGTTCGACGTCGGCTACCGGCTGCGGCGGTCGCTCTCGGCCTCCACCGCGGCCTCGACCGTCACCCTGTGGTTCGGCGACGACCGGTCGCTGGACGCCTGGAGCGACGCCTCGGCCGAGGCGGCGCGCGTCCACCGCGACGGGACCGACGTGGCGTTCGTGGTCTGGCCGACCGGCGCCGGAGTGACGGATTTCCACGGGATCGATGCGACGGGGGCGATGGCCGGGCGCCGTCTCGACGAGCCGGCCTTCTTCGGCCGCGGACTCACCGCGTTCTCCGCCGGCGGCGACACGCTGGTGTTGGCCTCGGCGCCGATCGACGTCTTCGCGCGGCTCGAGCACGCGGGAACGCCGGCGGAGCCGCGCTTCGCACGGGTCCGCGCCGCGACGGACGTCGCGGTCTCGCTGCGCTGTCCCGTTGCGCCGACCCGCGTCCGGATCGACGGAACCGACGCGACCTTCTCCCACGCCGGCGGCCTGCTCGCGCTCGAGGTGCCGGCGGGCGAGCACCGGATCGACGTCGAGTAGGGGACCGGCACCACCCGGCGGGCCGCGGAAACGACCGGCGGCGGCCGGGGTCGGCAGACCCCTGCGGTGGGGCCCGGGATCCCCGGAACGACGCGGGCGCCGGGGCGCGAGGCCCGCCGGAGCACGCGGAATCGCTGCGTTCGCGGGCTGCGACAACGCCCGGCCGGCGCCGGTCCTCTGGCGCACATCTTGCTCTCGGAACCCACCGACATGACGAAGCGATACCTGCCTGCCGCCCTGCTGCTCGCCTGCTGCGCCTGCCGGCCCGAAGCCGAGGACCCGCGGGAACGGTGCCTCGCGGTCCGCGACAAGGTCCGCGCGTGCCTCGTGGAGTACTGCGCGACCTCCGGCGACGACGTTTGCCGCTCCGTCTCGACCTCCGAGCGCTCGCTGCTTGTCGACGACGCGGGCGCCTCGTGCGCGGACCTGAGCGGCCCGGCGATCGACGACCTCCTGGCGTCCGACTGCTCCCTCGTCGTCGAGACGATGCGCGAGTCGCTGTCGGGGAAAGCCGACGCGCCGTGCCCGCCGTACCTGCCGTGGTGTTCGTTGAGCCGCGCCGAGGGTGACGGCTACGAGGTGCGCGTGCTGTCCTACGACTGGACCCACGCGACGCTCGAGGTCGTCCTGCGCGACCTGCGTCTGGAAGGGGTGATGCAGGGGGGCGTGGAGTTCGAGCGGCTCTCGATCCCGGGCGACGGCACCACGACGACCGTGGGTGCCCCGGCGGTGCCCGTGGTCAACCTGCTGGTCGGCGCGCCGCCCGACGCGAGCGCCGCGGCGGTCACGGGACTCCGGCGCTTCGACGTCCAGACCGTCGAGAACCTCCTCGTCCAGCCGTACCAGCCGCCGGGCCGGGAAACCGACGCGGCTCCCGCCTTCGCCTTCGATGCGGCGGCCTACGCCCGGCCGGACGCCTGGCCGGACGGCGAGCCGCGCGTCGACCCGGTGGCGGTGTGGCGCAACTACAAGGCGGTGCGCGTCCAGGTGCAGCCGGTGCGGTACTACCCGGCGCAACGGCGGATCGAGGTGGCCCGGCGGCTGGAGGTCGAGGTCGAATTCCGGCTCGACGGATCGAACCGCGACGTGATCGCGGAGGGCGAGTCCTCGTTCGCCGCGGCCTACGACGAGGCGCTGGTGAACTACGAGGCCCTGCGCGAGATGGCGGGGCCGACGGCGCGGGACGGCGACCACGTGCGGTACCTGGCGATCGTCGCCGACCCGCTGGCCGACGCGATCGAGCCGCTGCTCCGGCTCAAGGAGGAACAGCAGATCCGGACGAAGCGCGCGCGGCTCGGCGAGATCCTGCCCGAACGCTCGAGCGACCCGAACGCGGACGCGCAGAAGATCAAGGACTACATCCGCTCGGTGTACGAGGCGGAGGGGATCGAATACGTGCTGCTGGTGGGCGAGGTGGAGGATCTGCCGATGTACCGCGAGTCGGTCCCCGACGCGTGGGAACCGGTCGTCGGCGACTTCTGGTACGCGTGTCTCGCGGGCGACGACCTGCTCCCCGAGGTGGCGGTCGGGCGGCTGGTCGGCCGGACCCCGGAGGAGATCGCGGCGCAGGTCGCCAAGATCGTGGCCTACGAGACCGGCGACCGGTTCGCGGCCTGGCGCCAGAAGGTGCTGCTGGTCACGCACAAGCAGGATGCGCCGAAGAAGTACACGCAGTGCGCGGAGAGCATCCGGACCGGCGCCTACGCCGCCCCCGCCTCGTTCCTCACCCTCTACGGCCACGAGAACCACACCAACCAGGAGCTGCTCGACCGGATCGACCAGGGCGTCGGCATCGTCAACTACCGCGGCCACGGCTCGGAAACCGCCTGGACGGAATGGAACGATGAGGACTTCGCCTACGGCTCGTTGCCGTCCGCCAACGGCGCGATGACCCCGGTCGTGTTCTCGATCGCCTGCCTCACCGGCCGGCTCGAGATCGCCGGGGAGACGCTGGCCGAGGCGATGATCAAGCGGGCGGAGGGGGGCGCCGTGGCGTTCCTCGGTGCGACGGCGCCGTCGTGGACCCTGCCGAACCACGACTACGACCGCCACCTGTTCCGCGCGATCCTCGACCGCGGCATCCGCCCGATCGGCAAGCTGTCCAACGTGGCCGCCGTCGAGATGCTGACGCAGTGGGGCTTCGACCGGAACGCCGTCGAGAACGTGAAGATGTACTTCTGGCTCGGCGATCCGTCGCTGGCGGTGGACGTCGGGCTCCCGCCGCGCGAGCCGGTGCCGATCGGCTGGTGCAACACGCAGCATCCCCAGGCGCTCGTCGATCGGGCCGACGTGCCGGCCGTCGACGTGTTCGGCCAGGTGTGGGTCGAAGGTCTCACCGAGGCACCGGGCCAGGCGCCGTTCGTCTACGTCCAGATCGGCTACGGCCCGGCCGGCACCAGCCCCGTCCCGGTCGCCGGCAGCGACGCCCCCGCCGCCCCGTGGACCTGGGCCGGCGCCCACTTCCACCTCGACGCGGGGAACAACGACGAGTACCTGGCGCGGATCCTGGTCCACGAGCCCGGCGAGTACTCCTACGCCTTCCGCGTCAGCGGCGACGGCGGACGGACGTTCACGTACTGCGACATCGATGGCAGCGACAACGGCCTGTCCCCCGACCGCCTCGGCCGGGCGACGATCGATCCGCGGCCGGTGATGACCGTCACCAGCGCCACCCTGTCGTGGCCGGCGACCGCCACGACGACGGCGGGGGCGGCGACCGGCGATCTGCGGGCGACGCTGGCGCTCGACCGCGCCACCTTCGACGAACGCCTGGTCCCCTTCGTGCGCGCCCAGATCGGGCACGGGCCGGAGGGCACCCTGCCGCCCGAGAGCGCGGACTGGGCCTGGTCCGAGGCGCGTTTCCAGAGCGAGAGCGACGGCACGTTGACCTACGCGGGCAGGCTGACGCCCGCCGAGCCGGGCACCCGCCGGTTCGCCTTCCGCTTCAGCCAGGACGACGGCGTCACCTGGGTCTACGCCGACCGCGACGGCTCCGCCAACGGCCTGGCGCTCGACCAGCTCGGCCGCCTCACCGTCACCCCCGCGCCGTAGGGACCGGGCTGTCGTCGATCCGCCGGCCGCGCCGCGGGCCGGGGCACGCCGGCGCGCCGGAGCGAGGGCAGGCGCGAGGTCCGGTTCAGGCGGGCGCGCGACGCAGGAGCGCCGCATAGAAGCCGTCGGTGCCCGTGTCGGGCGGGAAGAGCGCCGCGCCGACCTCGAGCGGTTCCCACGGCGCGGGCCACGCCGCCGGCTCGGCCCGGAAGTCCGGGCGGGCGGAGAGGAACGCGCGGGCCTGGCGCGGCCCTTCCTCCGGCAGCAGGGAGCAGACGACGTACAGCAACGCCCCGCCGGGCGCGGTCAGCTCCGCGGTGCGGCGGAGGATCGCCGCCTGCAAGGCGACCAGGCGCTCCACGTCGGGCGGCGCGAGGCGCCAGCGAATCTCCGGGCGCCGCGACAGCGTGCCGGTGCCGGAGCAGGGCGCATCGACCAGCACCGCGTCGAACGGCCCGGCGATCCCGCCGTCGCCGACCGTCCAGTCCACCGCGCGACACTCGGCCGCCGGCAGTCCGAGCCGGGCCAGCTCGCCGGGGACGCGCGCGAGCTTGTCCGGATGGACGTCGGCGGCCACCAGCCGTCCCAGCCCGGGTTCCCGCTCCGCGAGCGCCCCGGTCTTCGTGCCGCGGCCGGCGCAGGCGTCGAGGGCCCGCGCGCCGGGCGACAGCGGCAGCCGCTCGGCGGCGAGGAACGCCCCTTCCTCCTGGACCGTCGCCCGCCCCGCGACCACGGCCGGATGCCCGCGCAGGTCGCCGGCGCCGGCGTCGAGCCGCAGGACGAGCGGGGAGTGGGGCGAGACGCTGCCGGGCGGCAGGTCGCCGGCGTCGTCGCGGCGGCGGTTCCGTCGTACGGCGCGGGTCGGCACGGCGAGCGACCAGCGGGCGAGCGCGCGCGTCCGGGATTCGCCCCAGGCCGCCGCAAAGCGCTCGTGGAGCCACGGCGGGAG
>JAAZOP010000488.1 GCA_012797735.1 Myxococcales bacterium | reverse complement strand
CCTGCTCCGGCAGGTCTGCCGCCCCACGACCCACAACCGCAGGCGCATCCGCGGCCTGCGTCCCTGGGCGGCCGACGAGCTTGCGCTGTTCCAAGCCGTCAACCGCGGCGAGTTCGCCATCCACGGCCTGCGCAACCGCGACCTCCAACGGCTCCTGTTCCCCGGCCCGGCAGGCTCCCCGCTCGACCGCCGCCACCACGGCGCGCACGTCTCTCCTCTCCTGCGCATCCTCCGCGCGCACGGCATCCTGCACAAGGTCCCCAAGAGCCACCGCTACCAGGTCAGCCCGAAGGGGCGCGAGATCCTGACCGCCGTCCTCGCCGCCCATCACGCCTCGCTCCACAAGCGCACCCAACTCGCCGCGTGAGTGCGACCGGCGCGAGCGCCCCTGGCGCGGCGCCCCGCCGCGCCAGGGCACGTGTACCCGGAGCTTCCCCACCTCTCCCGCCGGACTCTCCACCTCTCCCCGTCCGGTCGGGAAAAGGCTGACGCGTCGTCACGAACCGCGGGATTGGCAGTTCAGAACCGCGCCTGGGTGATGATCGCGGCGCCGAGCTGGTGTTCGTTGCGGTAGACGCGGAACGTGCCGTAGCTGTCGCGGGACAGGCGGGTCGCGTTGTTGTCCAGGACGTACTGGAGCATCGCGTAGATCGACAGGATCTCCGAGAGGTCCCAGCGGAGCGAGACGCGGGTGGAGAAGATCGGGACGGAATCGTCGCCGGAGGGGAGGATGTCCCGGGTCTCCTCGTCGCGGACGACGACCGTCGTGCCGCCGGACTGCAGCGTGGCGGGAATCTGGACGCCGGCGATCAGGGCGGGGGTGAGGCGCGGGCCGTCGAAGAAGTAGGAGACGGACGCGGCCGCGAAGAACTCCGGCTGCGTCTCGGCGCTGCCGGGGATGGCGACGAACGGCGAGAAGCTCGGCACGTTGTGGAGGATGAACTCGAGGTTCCGATAGAACGCGGTGAGGCTGCCCGAGAAGCCGCCGTACCGGAGCTTCCCCTGGAGCGCGGCGGCGAAGGCGGGCTGGAGGATCGAGCGGCCGTAGACCTCGACGTCGGCCACGTGCTGTCCGAGGGCCGCGCCCTCGAGGGTGACGGCCCAGGCCAGGTCGGAGGGCGGCGGTTCGTCGTCCGCCGCGGAGGCGGCGGCGTCGAGCGCTTCCTCGGCGAGCGCCTCGACGGCGTACGGTTCGTTGCGGTACAGCCGGAAGTCGGCGCCGGGGCCGACGTCCATGCCGTCGTGCAGCGCGAGGCGCAGCGAGCCGCCGCCGGTGTAGACCGCCACGCCGACGAGTCCCGGCTGGTCGAAGGTGCCCTGCTGGAAGTAGCCGCCGGAGGCATCGATCCGGAACATCCCGCCGATGTCGAACCCCACGCCCGCCAGGAAGCCGTAGTTGGTCTCCTGGACGTTGAGCGGCTCGCCTTCCACGTCGGCCTGGCGCTGCTCGGAAACCTTGGCGGTCTTGAAGCCGAGGAACCAGTCGGCCGGGCCCAGGTCGAACTGCAACTTGAGGCCCGGGGCGAAGCCGTTGCGCTTGTTCGTGAACAGCCCGCCGCCGCCCCACGAGATGTCCCACAGGTAGCCCATGCGGAACCGCTCGGTGTCGAACGGAAAGAACACCACCGCCATCCCGTCGCCCTGGCCCTCGGGCAGGTCGTCGAAGCCGTAGCGCAGGCGGAGGTAGGTCCCGTCGTCGCGGATGTCGAGGCCGTCGTCGGAGATGTCGAACTGGAGCACGACGCCGGCGTCGGTGGACAGCCGGGGGAAGAACCCGTCGAGGTGCTTGTACATCACCAGGTGGGTCTGGTTCTCGCGGCCGGTGTACCGGCTGTCGATGTTGTCCATGAACAGCTCGTAGCCCTGCCGGTCGCCGATCGAGGGGAACGGCGAGTCGGGGAGCTGTTCCCCGGCGTCGGCGAGGAAGTTGTCGTCGCCGAAGGTCCAGGTCACCCGGGTGTCCATGAAGTCGCCGGCGCGGGCCGGGAGCGCGCCGCCGAGGAGCAGACCGCACAGGGCCAGCCGCCACCAGATCCACCGCATGCTCATCATCCTCTCGTCTCCCCGCATCCGTCGTCGCTAGCGCGTGTAGTCCTCGTCGGGCGGGATCGGCCCGACGCACGCCTCGTGCATCGGCTTGGCGGAGCCGGACAGGACCAGGTCGTCCCGGCACCGCACTTCGAGAATCCACGGCACATCGAGGAACTCGACCTGGGAGAGGGTGCCGCGGATGAGCGCCACGGTCTCCCCCGCGTGGGCCGGCGCGTCGAAGTCCGGGACCGCCTCGCGGGTCAGCACCTGGATCTTCCCGCGTTCGGCCGCCGTGGCGCCGGGCGTGACGACCGAGAACTGCCCGTAGCTCCGGTACTGGGACAGTTCGGAGCAGTCGAGCGCCGCAGAGCACTCGTCGGCGCAGGTCTCCTCCGCCGTGTCCCACTCGATGTCGCCGTTGCGGTTGTAGTCGCAGTCCTCGAACCGCGGGGTGATCTGGCCGCCGGAAACCTGGATCAGGCCGGCCTCGAGCGACTCCATCGCCACGGCGTTGTCGAGCAGGGCGCGGGTGATCTCGACCGGGGCGGGCACCGGGCACTCGGCCGGCCCGGGGCGTTCGGGCCGCGGCCAGTCGGGGTCGCGCGTCCAGGACGGATAGTTGAGCTCGGTGTAGCCGTAGAACTCGCCGACGATGCCGCCGAGCGTCCTCAGCTTGTCGCAGACGCGGACGCCGGCCGGGGTGTTGAAGTTGAAGGCGAACAGGTGGTTGTAGCCGCGGGTCTCGCTGATGTCGGTGACGTAGAGCCCATCGACGGAAACGCGGGTGACGATCATGTCGCCGGCATCGATCTGGACCGAGCGGCCGTCGAGGGGGGGGATGGAGGTCATTCCCTGGACGTCGGCGATGCGGGGGTTGGCGTAGTAGAGAACGGGGCTCAGACCGACGGCGTGGCTGCCCTCGGACTCGGTGTCGTCGTTGGCGTAGGCGCAGCCGGGGTCGGCGCCGTAATCGATCCGGCCGTCGCCGTCGTCGTCGAGTCCGTTCCGGCAGGCGGCCCCGACGGCGGGTCCGGGCACGAAGCCGAGGTCCTCGACCCAGAGACGGGCGTCCCCGTACAGCTTCGCGACGGTGACGCGGACGCCGGCGGCGCGTCCGCCGTGGAGCTGGACGTTGCCGCGGATGGCGCCGGGATATTCGACCGCGAGCACGTCGCCGGGCTGCGAGCGGATCGCGACCCAGCCCTCGCGGAACGCCTCGACCGGCATCGCCTCGATGTCCAGCGTGTACGTGACGCCCTCGAGCGAGAACGGCAGGCGGGCGTCGGGGCCGCCGGGGTCGCCGGCGGTGAGCGCGACGCGGAATCCGAGCGGTCCCGCAGGGAGTTGGCCGGGTTCGCCGCAGGCCGGCAGGAGCGCCGCCGCCACGACCCAGCACCGGATGCTGCCTCTCACGACGTCCGCCTCCTCGCGCCCCGTCCGTTCACGGCAGGTAGGCGCGGATCCGCGCGTCCTCCGCGGCTCCGATCCGTCCATCCACGCACGCCACCTCGGCGCACTCGAGCCCGGCGTGGTTGCGCAGGTCGCAGGCCACCGGTTCCGCGTCCTCGTCCGGCCGGATCACGCGCTCGAGATACAGATCCGCGACCTCTTCCACGCACGACGCCAGCACGCAGCGGCCCGGGCCGGCGCAGGCGCCGTCGTCCTGGCAGAGGCCCGAGGTGTCGTTCCAGCGCCAGCGCCCCGAGCAGGCGCAGACCTGGTTCTCGCCGCAGTCGCCGTCATCGTCGCACGCCCGCGGTTCGACGCAGGGGCCGCCGCCGCGGATGCGGTCGATCACGGCGTCGCGCTGCGGGATGCCGGAGTCCTGCTGCGTGGTGTTGCGGCGCAGCATCACGTAGCCCGAACCGCCCTGCGCCAGGTAGTTGTTGGTCGCCAGTTCGTACGAGCCGTCGTCGACGATCTCGCGCAGGTTCTCCCCGCTGCCGATCCGGATCGATTCCGCGCACGGCAGCCCGCCGGTGCGCTCGCAGCCGCGGCAGTTCAGCACGACCTGGGCGCCGGCGATCTGGGCCTGGGACGAGCAGCCGCGGCTGGCGGTCCGCCGCGCCACGTAGTCGAACAGCTCGCGCACTTCGAGCCCGGACAAGAACATCGTGGTGATCGTGTTGTCGAACGGAAAGACGTTGAACAGCTCCTCGACGGTGACCGGGCCGGGGTTGAGGTCGGAGCGGATGCCGGTGGTGTTGGTGAGCGCGAAGTCGGTCTCGATGCCGGCGCGCAGCCACATCGAGTCGGCGACGAGGTTGCCGAGGGCCGAGTCGCCGCCGGTGGAACCGAAGCGCCGCACCGTGTTCGGCGCGTAGCCGATCAACCGATCCAGGTTCACCACCTGCTCCATCCGGATCTCGTACGGTTCCAGCAGGTACTTCACCGCCGGGTCCTCGGGCACGGTGGCGTCCACCGGGAACAGGGTGTAGTCGTGGCTCACCACCTCGAACCCGTTCCGCGGGTCGGACGGGTTCCGGCGCAGCACGAGGTCGAGGCGGCCGAGGTACTTCAGGAAGGCCCCGGAGTGGGAGAGGATCACGGGGCGCGGCGTGCACCCCCGCTCGGCCCGCAGCTCCGCGTTCTGGCAGTCGTAGAGCACCTTGGGCGGGTCGAGCACGATGTGCAGGTGGCCGCCCATCACGACATCGATCCCCTCCGTGTTGCGGATGATCCGCTCGTCGCCGCTCAACCCCTGGTGCGTCGCCAGGATGATCAGGTCGACCTGCGGCCGCAGGAAATCGACCCACTGCTGCGCCACCGTCTCGGCGTTGAGAGGAGTGATGCCGAGGCGGTTGCCGGTCTCGAAGATCGAAAACATCGAGGAGGTGTCGCCGAGGCCGATCACGCCGACGCGGAGCCCCTGGACGTTGAAGACGACGTACGGTCGCACGAGCCGGGCGAGGTCGTTCTGCGAGTAGGCGGACGGCTCGAACAGGTAGTTCGCGGCGAGCGCGGGGAAGCGGGCCCAGTCGTCGAGCTGCCGGGCGAGGTTGGGGCCGCCGCGGTCGAACTCGTGGTTGCCCACCACCATCACATCCACCCCGATCTCGGACAGCACCCGGAACTCGACCTGCCCCTCGAAGAAGTTGAAGATCGGCGCGCCCTGGAACGGGTCGCCGCAATCGATGTGCAGCACGCGGCCGGACCGCCCCCGCTCGCGCCGGACGAGGTAGGCGAGCCGGGCCGCGCCGCCGAACGGGCTGTTGTCCTGCTGCAAACCGAGCCGGCGGTCGACGGCGCCGACCTGCATGTCGTACGGGAGCAGCCGGCTGTGGATGTCGGCCGAGTGCAGGATCGTCAGCAGGACCTCCTGGCCGCCGAGATCGATCGGCTCGCCTTCGTTGACCACGCAGCCGCCGGCGGCGACCGCCGCCGCCAGACCGAGGAGCATCCCGCCGTCGCGCGCGCGCATGGCCGCAACCTGCCACAAGGCCGCCGCCCGCGCAACGGTGGAGCGGACCTCCCGTGGGCCGTGGGCTTCCCGATCTCGAAGACGAGGTCGCCGGGCGCGGGCCGCGGTTCAGCCGCCCCCCGGAGCGCCGTGCGTGTTGCGCACGGACCAGACGGCGCCTTCGAACACCCGCAGGTTGTACTGCTCGGTGATCGACTGGTGGTTCCGGTCCTCGGCCTTGTAGTCCCACAACAGGTTGGCGTCGAGCTCCAGGATCACTTCCTCGCCCGGCGGGATCGTCTGGGCGTCCCCCAGGCGGTCCTCGCCCCACGGCGCGCCGACCTCGGAGACGTAGAGGTACCAGATCTCGATCCCCGAGTCGTTGACGAGGCGCACCTGGACCGGCTGCGGCGGCACCTCGACCGGAGGAGGGGGAGGAGGCGCGGCGGGAGGCTGGAGGTAGATGTTGCCGTCCGCCGGCAGCGCGAAGTTCCGCATCTCGGCCAGCGTCTCCCGCTCGCAGGTCTGCGCCAGGAGGTCCCACGCCGGGTAGCGGGCGTCGAGCTGGACCCGCAGGGCCGCGCCGTGCGGCAGCGTCTGGTTCCCGAGCCGGTCCTCGCCCCACTGGTTGTCGCTGGCCGGCGAGATGTGCAGGTAGCAGACGACCTGGTTGGTGCCGTTGATGATGTGGACCTGGACCAGCCGGGGCGCGGGCGCGACCGGCGTGGTCGTCGGGCCGGGCATCGGACGGACGGTCGTCGTGGGTTGCGGCGTGGGCCGGATCGTGTAGATCGGGCAGCCGGCCGCCAGGACCAGGGACGCGGCGAGACAACGGGCGATCGGGCGCATCGGGCCCCTCCTTGGTACAATCCTGCTTCTAGCATCCGTCCGGCGCCCGGCGCAACGTGGGGCGTCCGGGCGAGCCGGCGCGGCATGCCGGCAAGTTGCCCGCGGGCGCCGAGCCCGGTAGTTTCGGCGTGGGGGTGGAGGTGTCGATGCTGCCGTTGCCGCAGATCATCCGACGGAAACGCGACGGGGGGCGGCTCACGCCGGACGAGGTCTCCGCGATCGTGCTCGGGTTCGCGCGGGGCGAGGTTCCGGACTACCAGATGTCCGCGTTGCTGATGGCGATCGTCTTCCGGGGACTCGACACGGACGAGCTCCGCGCGTGGCTCGACGCGATGGTCCGTTCGGGCACCGTCGTCGACCTGTCGCACGTCCCCGGCGTCAAGGTCGACAAGCACTCGACCGGCGGCGTCGGCGACAAGGTGTCGCTGTGTCTGGCGCCGCTGGTGGCCGCGTGCGGCGTGCCGGTGCCGATGATGTCGGGCCGGGGGCTCGGGCACACCGGCGGCACGCTGGACAAGCTCGAGGCGATTCCGGGGTTCCGGACGGACCTGCCGGTCGAGCGGTTCCGGGAGATCGTGGCGTCGTGCGGGGTGGCGATGGTGGGGCAGACGGCCGACCTGGCGCCCGCGGACCGGCGGATCTACGCATTGCGGGACGTGACCGCGACGGTCGAGTCCGTGCCGCTGATCACGGCGAGCATCCTGTCCAAGAAGATCGCCGAGGGCGCCGACGCGCTGGTGCTGGACGTCAAGGTCGGCGACGGCGCGTTCATGAAGACGATCGAGGACGCCCGCCGGCTCGCCCGTGCCCTCGTCGCCGCCGCCCACGCCTACGGCAAGCCGCTGGCGGCTCTGCTGACCCGCATGGACCGTCCCCTCGGTCGCGCCGCCGGCAACGCCCTGGAGACGATCGAGGCGATCGAGGTGCTCCGGGGGCGCGGCCCCGCCGACCTCGTCGAGCTGACGCTGGCGCTGGGAGCCGAGATGCTGCGGCTGGGCGGGCGCGCCGGCGACGAGGCGCAGGGGCGGGCGAAACTGCGCGCCGCGATCGCGGACGGCTCGGGGCTCGAGCGCTTCCGGCGGATGGTCGAGGCGCAGGGGGGCGACCCGCGCGCGCTGGACGACGTCGCGCGGTTCCCCCGCGCGGCGCGCCGGACCGTGGTGCGGGCCCCGCGCGACGGTTGGATCACCCGCATCGCCTGCGAGACGGTCGGCTGGCTGAACGTGGAGTTGGGGGCCGGGCGCCGCGCCGCGAGCGACCGGGTCGATCCCGCGGTGGGGTTCGAGTTCGAGCGCAACGTGGGCGACCGGGTCGAGCGCGGCGAGCCGCTGGTCGTGGTGCACCACCGCGACGAGCCCGCGGCGGCGGACGTGGTCCGGCGGCTCGGCGAAGCGATCGCGATCGGGGACGAGCCGCCCGCGGACGGACCGCTGGTGCTGGAACGCATCGACCGCGCGGGCGATCCCGGCTGAGGGACGCCGGCGCTACGCCCCTTCGATCATCACGTCGGTGGGTTTCTGCGGGTCGGCGCGCACCGCCACCACGGCGCCCGGGCCGAGCTGCGTGAGGAGTTGCGGCGGCATGAGCAGCTTGGTCTCGGTGTCGTAGGGCGGCAGGTTCGGGAGCTGCACGCGCAGGCGAATCCGCATCATCGGGACGTTGTTGATCTCGGTTCCGGTCCGCTCCAGCCCCAGGACCGTGCCCTGTCCCTGCAGCCCGTGCAACCGCAACCGCTCGGCACGCTTGCCGGCGTTGCGCATCCCGCGGCCGAGGAAGAACAGGATCAGGCCCGTCGGCACCAGGCCCATCAGCACCGTCAGGGCCCCCATCGAGGTCGCCGTGCGCGTGGCGGCGGCCCAGATCCCGATGCCGGCGGACGCGACGAGGAACAGCGCGCCGAGGAAGAACAGGAAGGAGCCGACGCCGCCGCCCACCGACGCGCCGGCGACCCTGGCCGCCTGCTGCGAGTACTGGGCGTCGGCGGCGGCGAAGCTGCCGGCGCAGAGCCGCAGCCCCGCGTGGTACTCGAGGATCCGCCGCATCGTCTCCCGGGACTGCGGCCCCTTCGCCATTTCCAGCATCAGGAGTTGGGTCGCCGTCGGGAGTTGCCCGGCCTGCTCCCAGGCGTTGGCGCGCAGCACGGCGGCCAGGGTGTCCATCGCGTCGCGGATCGGGACCTCGTCGGGAGCGCGACCGAGCAGGCTGATCACCGCGTTCCAGTCGCGGCGGCAGGTGTCGAGGTAGGCGCGCGTGACGCGCCATTCCGAGTCGGCTTCCAGGTCGTCGGACTGCGGATCGCACGGGCCGAGCCAGACCTCGGCCGACGCGAGGTCGCCGTCGCGGGCGGCGCTGCGGGCCAGGCCCCCCCGCAGGACCTGCCGGTGACGGGGCAGCGTGACGACGTCGAGCGCGCTCTCGTACAGTCCGCGCACGACCCATGGTTCGTTCGCCCGGCCGAAACGGGACCCCAGGATGCTGGTCAGGAACACGAGCCGCTCGGCCGCGTCGAAACTCCCCGTCTGGCGCAGTTCGAGGCGCGCCTGGTTCCACACGGCCATCGCCTCCTGCACCTTCCAGTCGGGGATCCCGCCGGCCTCGAAGAGCGACTGGATCGCGGGGGGCGGGAGCCACGGCTTGCCGTCCTGGGCGCGCAGCCGGTTGAACCGCTCCGCCTCGGGGATGGCCGGCCGGCCCGGCGGCGCCAGCGGCGTCCGGTCGTCGCGCGGCGGAACGGCGTTGACGGTTCCGCAGCGCTGGCAGGGAACCTGCCCGCCGGACACCGGCGCCTGGACCGGCGCGAGACACTGGTGGCAGAGCAGGACACGCACGTTCACGGAGAATGCCGTCATCATCGACCTCCCGTGCCGCGGAGCCCACGAGTTCACCGTACTCTACACGAATCACCGGGCGAATCCACCCGGATTGTTCCGCCGCAACCGACCACCCGCTTCCCCGTGACGTCGGGGAGCGAACGGCGCGTCGTCGAGGGCCTTGCCCGCGAGGCGATCCGCGTCGGCGGAGCGGGATCCGGCCACGGTCGAACGACGCTGGATCCGTCGCGCGCCTGCTGTTAGCCTCGGGGCGTGGAGCCGGATCTGTCGGGCACCGTCATCGGAGGCAAGTACCGCATCCAGCAACTGCTCGGCCAGGGCGGCATGGGGCTGGTCTACGCGGCCGAGCACACGCTGCTGGGCCGGCCGCTGGCCGTCAAGCTGCTCAAGCGCGAGTTCACGCGGGACCGCGTGGCGGTCCACCGGTTCCAGCAGGAAGCGGTGAACGCCAGCCGGATCGGGAGCCCGAACATCGTCGCGATCCACGACTTGGGCGAAACCGACGACGGCACTCCGTTCATCGTGATGGAGTACCTCGAGGGGACCACGCTGTACGCGGTGATGGGGGAAGACCCCGCGACGGGCGCCAACGGGGTGTTCGAGGTGCCGCAGGCGGCGGACCTGTTGTGCCAGGTGCTGGCCGGGCTGGCCGCGGCCCACCAGCACGGGATCGTGCACCGGGACCTCAAGCCGGGGAACATCTTCCTCACGGAGGTCGGCGGCCGGACCAACTTCGTCAAGCTGCTCGATTTCGGCGTGTCGAAGGTGCTCGGCGGCGACCGCGTGATGCACATGACCCGCACCGGCGTGCTGCTCGGCACGCCGACGTACATGGCCCCCGAGCAGGTGATGGGGCGCAAGGACATCGACCACCGGGTCGATCTGTGGGCGGCCGGCGTGATCCTTTTCCGCCTGCTGGCGGGGCGGCGGCCGCACGGGGGGTCGGTGACGGCCGAGCGGCTGGCGGCGATCGTGTCGCAGGATGCCCCGCCCCTGCGCTCGCTGCGTCCGGACCTCGACGCGGGGCTGGAAGGGCTGCTGCGCAAGGCGCTGGCACGCGACCCGGCGAGTCGGTTCCAGACGGCATACGACTTCGCCGAGGCGCTGGAGCCGTACCGGGCGCCGGGGCCGGTGCCGCTGTCCAGCACCTTCACGCTGGCGCCGGCGCCGCCGGTGGCCGGGCCGCTGCGGCCGGCCCCGCGCCTCGCCGCGG
>JAAZOP010000042.1 GCA_012797735.1 Myxococcales bacterium | reverse complement strand
GCGCCCGCACCGCGCCGGCCGCCAGCAGTTCCGGCACAGTCTGGAACGCCGGCGGCGTCGCCAGCAGCGCCAGCGCCTCCGCCGACGGCACCGCCGCCGCGGCGATTTCCTGGTCGCCCAGCGCCCGCGGACCGGCGCCGCCGAACTCCACGCCGCGGACCGCGCGCACCCCGCTTCCCGACGCTTCCACTCGCACCCAGCGGCCATCGGCGCGGACCCACACCCCGCTCCCGGGCGTCCAGTCCGGCGCCCCGCCCGAGCGGGCCCAGGCCTCTTCCCGCCGGCCCGCCAGCTCCCGTTGTGCCCACGGTGCGAGCCAGCCGCCGAGACCGATCGTGGCGGCGATCGCCACCGCCAACGCGCCCCAGATGGCGCGATCGATTCGGCCCTGCGGAACCCCCGCCCCACCCAACCCCTCGACCACCCCCGGCGGCACCAGGTCGCGGGCGGTCCACAGGACGCCGAGCAGGCACAACAGCGGTGCCGCGAAGAACACCACCTCGGGCACGCGCGACAGTGCGCCGAACCATTCCGCCCCCGGGTCGCCGGCCGGCCGGTTGCCCGCCTCGACGAGCCCCACGAGCGTGCCGAGCGCGGCGGCCAGCCCGGCCAGCGCCGCCAGGCGCCGCAGCGCGCCGGCCAGCACGTATCGGGTCAGCGAGCGCACGGCGCGATCCTTCCCCGTCTCGTTGCGCCGCGCAACCGTCCAGTCTCGATCCTCGGCGTCCGGGCGCGGGGCTCCGCTGCCGGGCGAGCGGACGTCCTTCCCGACGGCTGAACGCTCGTGCGGTGGTACGGTGAGGGCCTCGCCGCGCCGAGAATTTGCCCCCGATCGCACCCGCGCCTACCCTCGGTTCCGTGCGTGCCGTGGTGCGATCGCTGGGTTGGCTCCACCGGACGGTGCGGACGCAGATGGCGTTCCTGTTCGCGGGCGCGTTCGCGGGGCTGATCGCGGCCGGGGCGTTCCGTCCCGAGGGCCGCGTGTTGGCCTGGCCGGCGCTGGTGGCGCTGGCGTTGTGGGGCCTCCTGTTCACGCGGGCGGCGTGGCTGCGGTTCCGCGAGGAGCGCGACGTCGCCGACACGGCGCCGGCGGCCTCGGAGCGCACGCTGCGCTTCCTGCTCCTGCCGCGGCTGCGCCTGGACCTGGAAATCGGCGCGTTGCTGCTCGTGCTGACGCTGGCGCTGATCGAGTTCACCGGCGGGGCGCGTTCGCCGCTGCATCCCACGCTCTACGTGCTCGTGGCGTTCTTCGTCTCCTTCTACCCCCGGTTGCTCGGCCTGGCCCTGACGCTCGCCGCCGCGGCGCTGGACGCCGCCCTGGTGCTGGTGCGCTTCGGCCCCGACCGGGAGCTGCTGCTGGTCCACGGGGTGTTCATCGTCTTCTTCGCGGCGCTCAACCTGGTGTTCACGCACACCGAGATCTTCCGGCTCCGTCACCGCGGGGAGACGCGGCTCCGGCACGCGCTGGAGCGGGTGCGCGAGGCGGCGCGGGACTTCCGGTTGACCGAGGCGCCGGCCCCGACGCCCTCGATGGTGCCCCCGCCGTCCGTCTCGGGGGCGCCGGGCGAGCGCGTGTCCGCGGTTCCGGGCGCCGACCGGCGGACCCGCGACCCGCTCTCCGGCACCGTGGCCGCGGTGCACCAGATCCAGGAGACGCTGTTCGACACGCTGGAGCTGCTCCGCCAGAGCCTGTCGCTCCGCACCTGCGTCGTGCTCGTGGTCGACCGGGAGCGCTCAACGCTCAAGATCGCCGAGATCGCCACCGAGGCCGAGGAGATCGACGTCGGGCCGTTCGGCGCGGCTGACGGGGTGGCCGGGGCGGCGATGCGGGCGGGGGCTCCGCTGACGATGGGCAACCTGCGTCCCGACTACCGGGGCCTGCCGTACTACCGGGGCCCCCTGCGCGCCCGGTCGTTCATGGCCGTCCCGTTCCGCGACGGCGAGGAGTGGCGCGGTGTGCTGGTCGCCGACCGGACCGACCCCGACGCGTTCGGCGACCGGGAGCGGGGGATCCTGGTGCGGGCGGCCGAGCGGGTGGCGCGGACGATCCAGAACGAGCGGGCGTTCCTGCAGCTCGAGCGGACCAAGCGGGAGCAGGGCCAGTTGCTGACGGCCTCCGAGCGGCTGTCGGGCGCGATCCGCGAGGACGACGTGGTCGAGGCGGCCCTCGAGGCGGCGCGGGGGCTCGCCGCGATCGATTTCGGCGCCGTCGTCGCCTGCGACGACCGCACGAAGCACTTCGTCGTGCTGCGCGCGGAGGGCGAGCGGGCCGAGGAGTTGGGCCGGCTGTCCTTCGAGGACAACCAGTCGCTGGTCGCCATCGCCGCGCGCACGCGGCACTACCTGCCGTACCGCGGCGACTTCGACGACGCCAACCAGGCGGTGTTCGAGCGCAAGGGCGAGCTGCGGGGCATGAACTCGCTGCTCGTCCTGCCGCTCGTCGTGCAGGAGAAGACCACCGGCGCCCTCGTCGTGGCGGCGCGTCGTCGCGGCGCGTTCCGCGAGGACGTCCGGCCGTTGCTGCAGGTCCTCGCCAATCAGCTCGCGACCAGCCTGCTTAACGCCCGGATGGTCCGGCGCCTGGCCGAGATGGCGACCACCGACGGCCTCACCGGCCTGGCGAACCGCCGGGTGTTCGACGCCGAGCTGGAGCGGCACGTGAAGTCGGCCGAGCGGTACCGCAAGCCGCTGTCGCTCGTGATGTGCGACATCGATTTCTTCAAGCGGGTCAACGACACGCACGGGCACAAGGTGGGCGACGAGGTGCTCCGCGGGTTCGCCCAGGTGCTGCTCGCCTGCAAGCGCGACCTCGACGTCGTCGCCCGCTACGGCGGCGAGGAGTTCGCGATCCTCTGCGAGAACACCGACACCGCGGGCGCGAAGCTGCTGGCCGAGCGCGTCCGGCGCGAGTTGATCCAGCGGCCGTTCGCCGCCGAGGCCGGCGTGTTCCGCGTCACCTGCTCGCTCGGCGTCGCCACCTTCCCCGTCCACGCGCAGAACCGCGAGGACCTGGTGCGTCTGGCCGACGAGGCCCTCTATCGCGCCAAGCACTCCGGCCGCAACCGCACCGTCACCGCGTAGCGCGGTCCGCGGCCGCAACCCAGGTCGCGGCCGCACAGGTCGCGGCCGCAGGGCCGCGCGGAGGAACCCTGCAGCCCGGCGGCCCGGGTCTCCGGCGCCGTCCGGGGCGCCTTTCCCGAAAGCACTGGCGTTGGTCGTCGAGCGGGCCGTGCTGCATCGCACCGAGCTGCTGGCCGACTGGGAACGGCTGCAGGCCGGGCTGGCCGGCCCGTTGCCGTCCGCGGCGCACCCGGCCGGACCCGGACGACGCTACCGGTCGGGGGCGAACTGCGGTAGAAGGGCGTGTGAGCGACGAACCCGCGCCGGGATCCGAAGCGTCCGTGCCCGGCCCGCCGGAGGTTGTCCCTTCGCGGGAACCCCGGGTCTCTTCCGCCGCGGCTCCTCCGCCTTCCGCCGATCCGTCTTCGTCCGGGCCCGCCGCGGCATCCGGGGGCGGCGCCGGCTTGTCCCGACCGTCCGGTTCCTCCGGCGTCGAGCGGGCCCGCGCCGGGCGACTGGCGGCGCTCGGCCTGGCGGCGATGACCGCGGGTGTCGCGGCGGCCGTCGCCCGCTACGTCTTCCTGCCGCTCGAGCTGGGCGGGCACTGGAACGCGGTGGTGGCCGGCGGCATCGCCGGGCTGGCGGCCGCCGGCTTCCAGCAGTTCCGGATGGGCCGCAAGCGCGGCGGCCGCCTCACCGGCCGGCAGGCCCTCCTGTACGGCGTGCTGCCGCCGGTCGTCGTCGTCGTGCTGTTCGCGCTCGCCGCGCTTGCCGGCGCCGCCCGCCCCTGAGCCGCGACTTCCCGTTTCGTCCGATGCGGTGGGGCGGACGCCGCCGGCCGCCTCGCCGCCAGACCGGTGGTGCCCAGAACCTGCGGGCTCTGCTGCCTACGGGGATCGGTGGGGAACTCCTGCGTGTGGATCTTCGGACTTGCCGGAGTACGAAGTCGCCGGTATTCTCCAAGCGACAAGGAGGGAGACCATGAAGACAGCAGTCAACCTGCCTGCCTGCCTGCCTGCCTGCCTGCCCGTGTCCGTCCCGCGTCGTCCGAGTCGCTGTGTGGTCGCTGTGGGCGTTCCTGAGCGCCGGCTGCTTCCAGCGCGTCTTCGTTGACGTGCCGGTCGAGGAGATCTCGGTTCTGGGGATTCCGCTCCGCGGTGGGGTGACCTACACGTTCCGGACAGAAGGCCTTGAGGGGATGTCGCCGGACACGGTAATGCACGTGTTCCGGAGGGACGGCGTGTGGATGGGGTCGAACGACGAGTGTTCCGACCCGGCGGCCGGGTTGCACGGATCCTGCGTGACCGTCACGCCCCGGTTCGGGGGGTGGTACAACGTGGTGGTCCACGCATACGACGGTTGGATGCGGTCGACGGGCAGTGTGGTCGTGACGGGCAGCGATGGAACCGTCCGGCGCTACGACAACCAGCGGTTCGGGGGAACATCGTTCCGGTCTCCCGATACCGAAGTTGGGTGGACAGCAGGGGACGAGATCGTCACGGTCGCGCCGCTCGAAGGGCCGGAGGCAGCCGTCTGCTTGGCGCTCGTCGTGCCGTCGGCGGCGGGCGATCGAAACGCGGTCGAGGTTGCGGGCGTCGACGTGCAGGGCGGGTGGATGGGCGGCTGCCGGGTCCGGCTCGACCGTGCGAGCGACGAGCGGGAGGAGGGGACCCGGTGGCTGGTGGTGGGCGCCGCTCCGGGGAAAGGCCAGGGCCGGTTGAACGTCTACGTCAACGACCGACTCAACGACCACGACGGCGATACGCTCGGGGACGACCTCGAGCGGCAGGCGCGGACGTGCCCGGGACGGCCGCTCTACGCGGCCTGCTCTTCGCCGTTTGCGGTTCCCAACGGCATGGATACGGACGGCGACGGACTGCACGACGACTGGGAGCTCCTGGGCCGGCCGCCGTCGCTTCCGTTGCCGCGATGGGGCGCGGACCCGCGCCACAAGGATGCGTTCATCGAGGTCGACAACCTGGCCGATGCACGGATGCTGACGACGGCCGACGCCGAGGCGATAGCCGCGATCTACGCGGCCGGGCCGGCGGACAAGCTGCGGAATCCGGACTTGCGGGACGGTATCGCCCTGCACTTCGACCTCGGCGTCGGGGGATGCCGGCCGGTGATCGGCGGCTGGTCGTGCACGACGACCTGGGGTGACTGGGGCGGTCACAGCGTGATCCCGGCCGGCACCTCCTGGGAGACCGTGTACGACGACCCGGTGTACTTCGCGGACGGCCGGCGGGGCGTGTTCTCGCAGGCCATCGCCAGTCGTGGTACCGGGGGCGGGCGGTGCTGTCACGGACACTCCATGGTCTTCGGCTCCAGCGCTCCCGGCGGCGCCACCCTCGATGCGCTGGCCCACGAGTGGGGACATCTGGTCGGCTTCCAGCACGGCGGAGGCGATGCGGTGCAAGGCAGCCTCAACTGCAAGCCGAACTACGAGAGCCTCATGAACTATGCTTTCGGCGGCGTGCGGAAGTTCTCGGAGGGAACGCGTCCGCCACTCAACGCCGTCGACCTGGTGGAACGGACCGGCGTCGGCCCGGATCCGAGCTACATGACCGGTATCTGGGACATCGCCTCGGACGGCGATGCCATCGATTGGAACCGCGACTGGGTCGTCGACCTGGGCGGCCGGCATCAGTACGGCTACCCGATGTGGGTGCCCGGCAAGAGCTGCGGGTCGCTGGAGTATCATCGCCAGATCGTAGAAGACGCCGAGGCCTACCCGGACAAGTCGCCGAGCGTCGTCGCCTTCGACGACAAGATCTGGGTCTTCTACTGGCGCAACGACGGCGATGACCTCGGATACGTTCGGTTCTCGCCGGACCCGAGCCTGGGCGGGGACCTTCGCCGTTGCGGTCCGCCGGACCAACCGTGGAGCGAGTGCACCGTGATCGAGGGGCCATCGTCGCTGCCGGCCGATCTGTCGTCGTCGCCGATGTTCGTTCACTGCCCGAGTTGTCCGGCGGCTGACGGCGTGGACCCGGACCGGCTGGTCGGCGTGTACGCCACGGGGCGGGGCGTCTGGGCTCAATACCGGATCCTCAGCCTGGACCGGATGCTCCGGTGGCGCGAAATCACGCTGGCCGCGCCGCGACCGGCAACGTTCGCCAACACGTCGCCGTACACCGATCCGAGGGAGGCGGCCGTCGCCGATCCGGCCATCGCCCGTGTGCCTGCCTGGATCGTGGTGATGTATCGTCACTGGGACGGTACGCTGCACCAGGTCCTGCTGGATCACCGGCTTCAAGCCGAGCCGGATGAGCAGGTGACGGTCGGCGGATCGCCGGTCATCGCCAGCAACCTGCTGGGACGGGACCCCGCGCTGCTGTTCCCGAACTCGGTGCTGTATGCGTTCTACGTGGACGCCGCCGGCACGGTTCGGCAGCTCCATTGGGACGGCGGACCCCGATGGGTCGAGGACACCGGGGTGTTCGCGAGCCCGCTGCTGTCGGTGACACAACCGGGAGTGGCAACCGCCGGCGCGGGATTGCCGTTCGCGATCCGGATGGAGGTACGGAAGCCATCGGGCAATCCCATCGCCCCCTTCCCCAAGTGGCGAGAGTGGACGAATCCGGCGGGCCAGTTCTCCTGGGTCGACACCGGCGGCGCGGCCCACTCCAACGGCGCCTACGTGCGGAACGTCTGGGACGCCGACTACCGCGGCGCGACGAGGCTTGCGCTCTTCAACGGTGTGGAGGTGGCGGCATCGGTCGGCTGGGACCCCTCGCCGCTCTTCGCGGCCGAGCCTCAGAACGATCCGACCGGCGTCTGCCGCGACTGCGACTGCCACCTGGGAACACGACCCGACGCGAGCGGCGGGCGCACCGCCTGCGGCCACCCGGACGGCTGGGGCACCGAGGACAGGTCGGCCTGCAACTGTCCGTTCGCGCGGCAGATCTTCTTCCGGCCGCTGGCCGACGGTGTGGTCGACATGACGCTCCTGGACTTCGACGACTGGTCCCTGCCGGGCGCCCGAATGTGTTCCATTCTGCGACCGTGCACCGACTGCGTACCGCCAGATGCGTCCTGCATGGTGGCGGCACCGACGCCCTGCCAACTGCCGCCGGCCGGGGAGCAGGTGTTGGATCAACCGTCCAGCACGGGCCACGAGTAGGAGGTGCCGCATGCGTACCGACCGATCCGAAGTCCTGGAAACCGGTTCCGTCGAACCAGCGGCGACAGGGTCGTTCGCTCCGGCCGGGCCGTGGTCGTGCGGTCGAGCCAGTCGGCTGCTGCTCCTCCTCTGGACCTGGATGAGCGCCTGCTACGCCAGCAATTCGTCCAGATGCGCAGATTCGTCGTGCCGGGAGGCCGGGCCCGAGGCCGACGGCGGTGGCACGGATGTCCGGCCGGAGGACGATGGCGACGGGTCCGGCGACATCGAGCCGCCGGCGGAGGACGCGGGTGTGGAAGGCGAGGCGTCGCCGTGCCCCTCCGAGATGGTCTACGTTCCGTCCGTGGGCGTCTGCATCGATCGCTACGAGGCGTCGCGCGGGGCGGGCGACCTGCCGGTGTCGGTCGCGGGCGCCATGCCCTGGAATCGCATCGGCTGGCGCGACGCCCGGCTCGCGTGCATGCGCGCCGGCAAGCGACTGTGCCTGCCCGACGAATGGGAGGCGGCCTGTCGCGGCCCGATGAACTACGACTACCCCTACGGGCCGGAGGCGATCGCCGGGTACTGCAACATCGACTACATCGATCCGGACGCGGGCACGCGAGTCGTGTATCCGACGGCGGCCTTCGACCGATGCGAAGGCGGCTATCCGGGCCTGTTCGACATGATCGGCAACGTCGCGGAATGGACGGACGAACACAGATACCAGGAGGACGCGGGCGGCGAACTCGCTCTGACTTCGGGCAAGTCGTACAGCATCGGTAGCGCAGGTACCAAGTGTCCCGGCAGGGAGTGGTGGGGCGCAGGGTTCGAACAGAGCAGCATCGGGTTCCGGTGCTGCCGGACGCCGCCGTGACGCGCGAGGAGGAGACCGCGGGCAGCTCGACGGGGAACTTCTCGGCGGCCGCCCGCTGCGGCTCACCTTCGACGACGGCGATGTGGCCGGGGTGGATCCGGGAAGGTGCATCACCGGTCGGGGAGGCGTGTTCGAGGCGTTGGAGCCCCCCAGGTTCTTCGGGTGCCTGGCGCTTCGCCCCGAACGGGAGACCATCTTCGGGTCGAACGAGGCCGGTCGTCGTCATCGCGCTGTTCGCGCTCGCCGCGCTTGCCGGCGCCGCCCGCCCCTGAGCCGCGACTTCCCGTTTCGTCCGATGCGGTGGGGCAGACCGATGCGGTGGGGCGGACGCCGCCGGGCGCCTCGCCGGCGGCGGGTCAGCGGCCGACGATCTTCATCCGGTCGAGGAGTCCGCGGCCGTAGAACAGGTCGAGGGCGGCGCGCACGGGGCCGAGGCGGTACCACCCGCGTTCGACCTCCACGCGCAGCGCGTCCTGGGCGCGCGCGCGCAGAACGGCCTCGCGGCCGAACTCCCGGACGCACGCCCGCACGTACCGTGCGGCCGCCGCGCGGCGTCCCGCCTCGTCGCCGGTCTCCGCCGCGACCGCCTCGGCGGCGAGCTGTCCCGAGCGCAGCGCCTGCCAGATCCCCTCGCCGCTGAGCGGGTCGGCCAGGGCGGCGGCATCGCCGGCGAGCAACAGCCCCGGTTCCGCGCGAGGCCACGGCGCGGGGGCCAGCGGCAGTGGCCAGACGCGCACCGGCGAGACCGGCCGCGCCCCGTCGAACCGTTCGGGATGCCGCGCCAGGAAGCGTTCGAGCAGCATCCGCAGCGAGCCGCGGCGCGGTTCGTACAGGTCGGCGCGGACCCAGACGCCGGCGTTGGTCCGGCCGTCGACGGCGGGGAAGGCCCAACCGTAGCCGCCCGGGAGGTCGGTCTCGAACCAGTGTACCGCCGCGTCGTCGTCGGCCGAAGGGCGGATCCCTTCGAGGTACTGCGTGGCGGGGAAGCCGAGGGCGCGGCCGCGCGGGTAGGCGCGGCCCGAGGCGCGCCAGGCGACGGAGCCGGGCCCGTCGGCAGCGATCACGGTCTCGGCCTCCCAACGGAGGCGCGGGCCGGCGGCGACGAACGTCCCCGTGGCGGTGCGTTCGAGCGACGCGACGGGGGTCTCGTCGAACAGGCGGGCGCCGGCCTCGGCCGCCGCGTCATGGAGGGCGGCGTCGAGCTTCCGGCGGGGGACGATCCGACCCGGCCTGTCGTAGCTCCGGGCGAGGCGCGTGCCGTCGGGGAACCGGACCACGCCCCGGCGCACGACGCCCTGCCCCTCGACCAGCGCGGCGGGGTCGATGCCCAGCGCCGCGAGCAAGGCGCAGGCGCGGTTGGACAGGGCGTCGCCGCAGGTCTTGTCGCGCGGGAAGCGGGCCCGGTCGACCACGCAGACCTCGACGCCGCGCGCCCGCAGGGCGAGGGCGGCGGCGGTCCCGGCCGGACCGGCGCCGATCACGAGCACCCGGCTGCGGCCCGAGATCTCCGGCATCCCGCGCCCGCCTACGGCCCGCATCCGGCGCCGCCGAACTGCAGCTTGCCGTCGCCGTTCGCATCGACCCAGACGGCGCCGGTGAGCGCCCACGGGCGGATCGGCGAGTCGGGTTCGAGCACCGGGAGGGGCGCCGACCCCTCGACCTCCGCCCAGACCGCGGCGTCGCCGTCGAGCGGCAGGGGCGCCTGCGTCTCGAGGCGGACGGTCTCGGGCGGCCGCGCCGTGGGCGCCAGCGCCAGCGCTTCCCGGCCGTTGAGCAGCACCCGGACCCGCGTCACCTCGATCCACGGCGCCGCCTCGACGCGCACCGACGCCAGGACCCCACGCCCGCGCGGCACGACGGTGCCGCCGGCCGGGACGTCGTCCACCCGCAGCGCCACGAACGGGCCGCTCGAGACGACGACGCGGCCCGAACGGAGGGCGGCGGCGAGGCCGTCCGGCGAGAAACCGCCGGCGTCGTCGCGGGCGGCGAAGACCCAGGTGCGGGGCCACCCGCACGGTGGGGTCGCCAGCGCGTGGGCGCCCGATCCTCCGGTCGGAGCGACCCTGCGACCGCAGGCGATCAGGCGGGCCCAGTCGGCGACCGCCTCCGGCGTCCGCTCGAACGCCCGCCCGTCGGCCACCTCGAGCAGGTCGAAGTCGAGCGACCGCAGGGAGGCGGCGTCGCCCGCCGCCAGGCCGAGGAGGGCGAACGCGCCGTCGCCGGGGTCGCGCGGATGGTTCACCTGGAGCAGCGCGCCGGGGAGCCGTCGCGCCCCGGCGGCCAGTTCGGCGAACCCGAGGTCGAGCCACGGGACGGGCGTCGAGACGCGCGGGGCGGCCGGGTCGCGCGCCAGGGGGAACAGCGCGAGATGGCCGGCGGGGACGCGCGAGGCGTCCGTGGTCAGCTCGGTGCCGGCGACCGCGAGCATCCGGTCGGCCAGTCCGAGCGCTTCGACGTGGGGCATGAGGTCGGTCGTCTCGTTGTGGTCCGTGGCGGCGAGCAGTTCGACCCCTTCCGCGGCGCAGCCGAGGACGCGATCGCGGGGCGGGGTGCCGGCGTCGGTCGAGGCGGTGGTGTGGAGGTGGAAGTCGGCGGCCAGCCAGCCGGCGGTCTCGACGCGGCGGGTCAGCGTGCCCTGGACGCGGCCGGCGCCTCCCGGCGGCACGTCGATGGTTTCCTCGAGCAGGTCGTACTCGGGACCGCGGGTCACGAGCACGGCGTAGGTGCCGGGCGGCAGCGGGCGGCTGCTCCGGCCGTCGGCGGCGACGAAGGTGCGGCCGGCCCCGCCGGCGGAGAACGGCCCGCCGAACGACGGGTCGGGCGTGGGCGGCACGCCGCGCACCAGCACGCGGACCGGGGCGCGGGCGAGCGCTCCGCCGGCGGTGTCGGCGAGCTGCACGTCGAGTTCGAGGCGTCCGGGGGGGCCGAGCGGCAGTTCGAGCGGTTCGACGAGGGGGGGGTCGAACGGCGCGAGGCCCGCGCCGGCCCGGGCCGGGCTTTCCGCGGTGGCCCGCCAGCGGCCGGGGGGCAGCAGGGCGAGGCCGCGCCCGCCAGCATCGGTGCGCAGCGTCTCGGGCGGCGTTCCCCGTTCCCCGGTCAGGCGGACCACCGCCTCCGCCACCGGCTCGCCGGCGGCGTCGGTCGTGCGCACCACGACGCGCTCCAGCGGGTCGCCGCGCGCCTCGCGGGCCGCCGCGGTCGCCGACGTCGTGTCGGCGCGCTCGCCCACCCCGATCCATCGGACGACGGTCTTGCCGGGCGCGGCGCCGTCCGGCGACGCCGGGTCGAACGCGGCGAGGGTGGTCCATGTGACTCCGGTGTCGTCGCCGCAGCGGAAGCCGACCGGGTCGGCGGCGAGGTAGGCGTAGGACCCGAGGTCGCCGGCGGCGGCGAGGTGCGGGACGAGCGCGGGGGCGGGAGGGCAGGCGGGCAGCGCGGCCGCCCGTGGCGATGCGGCGCCCCAGCGGATCGAATCGCCGACCTCCAGCGCGGCGGGCGGCGGCGAGCCGGTGTGGCGCAGGACCGTGGTCACCCGCAGGGCGGCGGCGCCCGGGACGAGGGCGTAGATCGTCTCGACCTCGAGCCCGGGGTCGCGAACGTCGCTGCCGCGCGCGACGACGAGCGCCTCGCCGGGCGCCCCCGGCACGAACCCGAGCTCCTCGTACGCCGCCTGTCGCCGGCCGTCGTCCAGTCGCAGCACG
>JAAZOP010000487.1 GCA_012797735.1 Myxococcales bacterium | reverse complement strand
GGACCCGGAGACGGTCCAGCGCGGCCGCGCGCACGTCCGGCCGGAGGCGTGGGCGGCGCTGCCGCGCGCCTGGGCCGTGGAACGCCGCCTCACGCTGGCCGGCCCCCCCCGGCTGCCGGTGCCCGCGTCGTCTCCCGACTGCGTCCCGGCGGGAGCCGAGAATCCGCACGGCGCGGTGGCGCCGGTTCCGGAGGCGTTCCGGTCGGTGGCCGACGCCGCCGAGGCGCTCGCCGCGGAGCTCCGGTCGCTCGGAGTGCTTCCCGAGCGGGAGTTGGAGACCCCGGCCGGCCCGGAGCAGACCTCCGCCTACCTGCTCCAGGAGACGTTGCGCTCCGTCGCCGTGTTCGGCCGCACCTTCGCCGACATCGCGGCGCTCGAGGTCTCCGGCGCGCCGTGGAGCGACACGCAGATCGTGGCGGTGGCGCGCGCGGGCGGCTGGGCCGAGTCGATCCTCGCCGACGCGTTGCACGCCGATGCCGCCGCGCCGGCGGACGGCCGTCGAGCCTTCCGCCGCGACGGCCGCGTCGAAGGTTTGGGGGGAATCGATGCCCTGTACGTGGTGATCGACACGCCCGGCGGCCCGGTGCTGGCCCGGGGCGCGATGCGCGCGGTCTACGTCGACCTCGACTGGCCGTTCGCCGCCGGGACGTTCGGCGACGATGCCTGGCGGACCTGGCTGGAGGCGGCGGCGCCGCCGCCTCGCCCCGCGTGGGTCGCGCCGTTGGTCGCCGCGCCGGTGCCCCCGCCCCCCGTCGTCGGCGAAGGCAACCGCCGTTGCCTCGGACCCGACAGCGGCGGGGACCTCGAGTTGTAGGCCGTCGGCCGCGGCCGGTACGGCACCGGTCGCGCACGCACTCGTTGACAGCATCCGAAACAACACCCTACCATGAACGTGGTTTCGTGGAACGGCGGGTGGCTGGCCCAGCCGGGGGAGGTTTGCCATGAGGTACCATCCATTCGGTGCGTGGCTTCTGCTCGTTGGTGGCGTCGGATGCGTGCCCCCTGACCCCCACCCCCCCCGAGAATTGCCGGCCGACGTTGACTCTCGAGGCTCCGACGGCGCTACCGACTCGCCTCACCCCTGACGGGAACGGCGTGTACGACGACACGGGACTGGAACTGAGAGTGCGGGTCGACCGACCCGGACCGGAATGCGACGCACCACCCTCGGTCTATCTGCTGCGGGCCGACCTGACGTTGTTCGCGGGCGACGGCTACAAGACGCCGGGCGACAAGTTGCGCGCGTTCAAACACGAGATGCTCCTGGACCCGTTGAACGGCGACCGCGACGGGTGGCGCATCCCGCTTCGTTTCTCCTGGGACGGTCGGGATGCGTCCGGCACCCTCCCGGTTGGCGACGCCGAGGCGACGGGCGAATGGAGCGTGCGCGTCGGGACGCTGGACCTGCCGTCGGGGAAGGTGCGCACGGTCCGCGAGGAAGCGTCACACGGCCCGATGGTGCAGCTGGGGCAGATGCCTGACGCCTCCGAGCAGGCCTGGCTTGCGGCGCGCGGAATGCTCGAACAGATCGGATCCGACCCGGACGCACCGGAAGGCGAGCCGCGCTGGAAGTTCCACGATGCCGATCCGGCGCTCCTTGATGCCTACGCGTCGGCGATGGTGAAGGCCGGACACGTCGACCTGGCTGCCTCGTTCGACACGCAACTCTCCGAGGTGATGGCGGACGCGAGGCTGGTGGTCAAGCCGAACGACGGCCAGATCGCGCTATGGAGGGAACTCTACCTGGGGTCGTCCGGTCGCGTTTCGGTCGCCTGGTCGGACGCGGGCACTCCGTTGATCGTCGCGGGCCTCGACGCGGGGCTGGGCCAAGGCAGCCCGGAGCATGTCGCCGAGACGTGGGTGCAGCGGTTCGCGGAGGAGTTGCGGACCCTGCTGCGGATGGCGCCCCACGAGGAACTCCGCCGTGGTGACACCGTGATGTCGTCGGACGGCTCGTTCGCGCTGGTGTTCTTCCGGCATCATCTGCAAGGCGGGACCCCGAACGACGACCTGGACCCGTTCCGCGACTGGGAAGTGATCGGCGACTTCCTCGCCGTTCGCGTCCGGCTCGCCGGGATGCCGCAGGGCGCGGCCCGGGTCGTGGGCGCGACGGCCCAGTGGAATCCGGTGGGTCGCGTGCCCCTGGCAGCGATCGATGAGAAGCAGGCGCCGCTGCTGGCGGAGACGGCATCGGGGTTCGTTGCCCCGTACGTGGTCGAAGTCGAAGGGCCGGTGCTGCACGTACCGGAACTGGGGCGGGCGGAACTGCAGTACCGTGTGATCGTGGGCGAGGACCGGCAGCAGAGGATGCTCGTGGCGGTGATCGATGCCGAGGCCGGGGTGGTGCTCCGGACCGAAGATGCGATCCGGACCGCAACGCCGCAAAGGGTCCAGATCGGGGTGTGTCCCGGCGACGAGGGCGACCCGTACCGGCGGGTCCTGGCCGGTCTGCCCTACACCGACGTGTACCTGCCCGCCGCGCCGGACGGAACCCGCCGTCGCACGGACGCCCGGGGCTGCTACACCCCGGTCGATTCCTCGGGCAATCCGGTGGCGACGGCGGAGGCGACGCTGCGGGGCGCCTTCTACGCCAACTACTCCTGGGAAGAGCACGCGCCCGACTACGCCTGGCATCCGGCCTACGAAGGCCCGATCGGCAACACGACCGATCCGTTCGCCACGCTCGACCTCGGACCATTGGATGCCGCGGTCGATATCGACCGCAAGGCGGAGGACTTCTTCGACGCCACGACCTACCTGCACCTGACGTACCAGGCCGATCTCCTGCGGCGCTCCGGGCTGTGCTCCAAACTCGGCGACCGGCCCGCTCGCTTCCAGGTCCACTGGGGTCCCCTGGGGGACTGGGATTGCGTCGTCGGGAACGACCTCGATTGCCATGGATGTCGCGGCATGCCGGATGTCGACGACTACTGCAAGGTGGATGCGCACTGGGACTTGTCTGAGCGGGGCGACGAGGACGATCGGTGCGAACCCGGCCTGGACGACCCGGGTTGCGACGATGAGGTTGGCGTCCGCCTGATGTGTCTTCCCGGGTACTCGATGCCCGGGGCGCCGGCGGGGCACGGGGTCTGTGACTGGGACAGGTACGACGGCGCGCATGTCGCCAGCGGCGGATGCTTCAACCCGGTGACGCGACGGGCGACCGGTGGCGGCAACTGCATCTACCTCGAGCGTCATCGGCGCACGTGCATCGATCCCTCGGGCTGCAGGAATCTGCGCGACGCGGCGGGTGCCGTTCCTCAATGGCGACCGAACCCGCATTTCGTGGCGGACCAGATCGAGTACGCGATTCCGCACGAGAACATGCACCACGTCCTCTGGTCGGCAGACTTCTTCCACGGGGCGGACACCTCGCACGGCAAGCTGGCGGGGCACGTTTCCGAAGCCATCCCGGATGCGGCGGCGCTCTTCTACTACCCGCACTTGCTGTTCTGGAACAACAACTACGACTACGACCGGCTCTGGTGGTCCACATCCTGGTTCGGCGGCGACCCGATCACCGGCGGCGGCTGTTCCGGCGGTTCCGAGGGCGACTGCACGCTCGACAACTTCCTCTGCGATACGTCCTGGGCCAGTCCGACCTGCGACAAGCGCCGGTGCTACGAACCGTGCTGGGCGGACAGCGGTCCGCCCGACCGGCTGAGTTGCGAGGAGTGCGAGGAGCGCTTCCCGGACCTGTTCCCGGCTTGCACCGCCGGCGGCGCGCTGGCGTGGTGGGCGATCGACGTCCACGGCAACGGCGGATGGTTGATCGCCGCGCTGGGTCGGTACGTGCTGCAACTCGGTCGTGCCCGGGCTCTTGCGGGCCTGGCCGGCTTGATCAGCGCCGGAATGAACGGCTCGACCCGCGCGACCGACGGGCCGAACAGCCTCTACGAGAAGCTGGCGGTGCAGGCGGCCGGACCCCACTCCTACCCCGGGCGGACCAAGGTCGAGGCATGGCGGGCTTTCATGTACTCGACGTGGTACGCGGATCGGTGGTGGGGTGCGACGGCCTTGCCCTACCGAGCCGACATGGACAGCGATCTCGACTTCCATGGCGCCGTGATGCAACCGGCGTACGATTCCTTCGCGGTCGGACACCTGCAGGCTGAGGGCTACGTGGAAGCCGGGATCACCGACGTCGACACCCACACCGCCTATCTCTCGGGCGAGCGGGCCCACAGTGTCCGGCTCACCGTGTCGGGACCCGCGGCGCTCAGCCTTTGGGTGACCTTCGACCAGACTCCCGGCGGGCCGAGGCCGCCCGTGGCCCAGGTGATTCCCTCGACGAGCGGGACGAGGACGGAAACGTTCTTCTTCCCCAAGTACTCCGGGTACTACTCCTTCATCGTCGGGAGGGCCAGTCCGGACGTCAGCGAGGCGTCCCGCTACGTGTTGGACTTGGACGCCGGCGACGACTACCCGGATCGCTCGTCCGAAGCGGTCGCGATTCCACCGCAACATGCCGTGCGCGGCGAGATGAGGCGCGCCGATGCCGACTCGGACGCGGACGCGTTCCGCTTCTTCCTGCCGTCGGGCGAGTTGGCGTATGTCGAGGTCTCGCGGCTGTCCGGGAGTGTGCCGCCGGCCGTCTTCGTCGACGGCATCGTCTGCCCCTGGGTGGGTCCCGGTCGGAACTACTGCGAGGTTCTCGTCGGACCCGGTCGGCCTAGCGGGGAATGGCCCGTGATTCGGGTCGTCCAGAACACGGGTTACTCCCCCGACCCGGTGTCCACCTATGCCTTCCGCGTGGTTCCGCAAGGCGGTGCACTCCGCCTTCCGTGTGCCGGCGACAAGCCACCCGGAGCGGCAGTTCCCGACGTCAACCCGGTCTGTCGACTGAACGACGCGGCCTCCGCCAGGGCCGATGGGCCGCTGTTCTCGTCCCGCTTGTCGACGCCGGACGAAGTGCACAACCTCTGGCTGGAGACGGTACGCGGTCGGGTCTACGCCCTGCGCTACCGAGGAACAGCCACCGTCTCGCTCTATCCGGGTACCGCCATGGGCCAGGATCCGGCCGAGCGGCCGGGGGTGAGTCCGCGCGCGCTGTTCTTCATCGATCACGACGATCGGCACCCCCACGATCACACCGTCTCCTCCTACACGGACGGCGTGGCCTTCGTGGCTCCGCATGACGGCTACTGGCGGGTGCAGGTGCGGCCGGTGGCGGGGGAGTTCGGCGAAGGGCTCGGCGCCTACCAACTCCAGGTCCTTGCAGGCGGCTACTCCGAGCCCGATTGGGTCGACATCGAGCACATGTACGGCCAGCCGGGTGAGTCATGCCCCTAGGACCACGGCTGAAGGGATTCGTGTCGACCGGCAACGATCGTGCGCCTTCCGCTCGCTGGGTCGCCGCGGCTTGCCTGCCGGTTCTCTCGCTCGCCTGTTCCGAACCTCCCGATCCGCCGGCGTGCCCGCCCGGCGGACCGACGCCGGAGAAGTGCAACGGTATCGATGACGACTGCGACGGAGAGACCGACGAGGGTCTGGAGTTGCTTCCCGAGATCTGCAACGGGCTGGACGACAACTGTGACGGCCGCATCGATGAGAACGTGTTCGGCGTCGTCAACGGCCCACTGCGGTGGAACGCCCGCGCGAGCAACACACCCGGCAACGGCGTGATCGCCTCGTCGGGCCAGGAGGCGCTTGTCGCATGGTACCTCTACGCCAGCGATCCCGTTGATAGCTGCCCGGAATGGAATGAGCCCTGCCCGCACGCCGCGATCGTCACCGCCGGACTCTCCGAGGCGCTCGAGCCGGCCCCGCTGATGCCCGCTGGGGATGGACCCTACTCTGTAGCGGGCTATGTGCCCGCCGCGGCGGCGTGTGCGGACGATGCGTTCGCGATCGTGAGCGAACCGCTGGTCGCCCCTTTCAATCCTTCCCTGCAGATCGTGGGGTCCGAGGGACCCCAGCCTCCCGTCTCCCTTGCTGGCCAATGGAGTGCCTGGGGAGCCCACAAGGCGGTTGCAGCCGTCGGTTGGACCGGCGAGTCGATCGCTGGCGTTCATTGGGTCGGTTCCTCGCCCTCGGGCTACGATACACTGCTGACCTTCCATTCCGTGAACGGTGAGTGGATCGAGGGTGGAGTCGCTCTTTGGGAGAAGTGCCTGCACTCCGCCGCCGGATGGCAGGGCGATCGCACCGGTTTCTGGATGGCTTGCCCGTGCGCCCGCCCGGCTGCTGTCTTCCCGTGCTGGCCGCGTTCCGGTGAGGAACCCGTCCCCTGTCCGTTCGAAATGACCGTCGTCCGGGTCCACGGATCAGTGGGAGTTGAGACGTGGACGCTGCCCCAGACCGACTTCCCAGCTTGGCGGTACACGCCCGTGTCCCACAATCCAGTCAAGGACGGCGACGAGTTGGTGCTGCAGGTGATCGAGGAGGTTCGGACTTCCCCACCCGGGATGTACGAGTACTGGACGGTTCGGGCCGACGTCTCGGGTTCGGCTCCGCGCGTCCTGTCCGTGGAGCGACAACCGTGGGCCGCCCTGCGCGTCCGCGGCGCAGGTTCGTCGCTCGCCCACTCCCGCGGCGTGTCGGATCATCCGAACCCCTCGCATCTCGACTACTGGCACCTCGCTTCCACCGGAATGAACATTCCCGAGCAGCCGACCGGCTCGCTCGCGCCGTCCCGGGGGGAACCATCGAGGTTCTTTCTGTCCCCGGGCTGGTCGATGGCTCCGCAGGCGGTACCCCTGGACGACGGGACCTTCGTGCTGTTCGCCGTCGAATGCCCCTCGGAGCCGACCCACACCAGCGTCCCGTGCGACATCCTCGTCTGGCAACTCGGCTGCCTCGGTCCGCCGGTGCCTCCCGGGTAACTCGCCCCCCGTCGTCGGCGAAGGCAACCGCCGCTGCCTCGGACCCGACAGCGGCGGGGACCTGGAACTGTAGGCCGTTCACTTCGGGAACGACGAACGGGCGAGCAGCACGGCGTGGTCCGGGATCCATCGGCCGCGCAGCGCGCCGACCAGGTAGGCCGAGCCGGTCACCAGCACCGTGCCGCGACGTCCGGCGAGCCGCAGGCCCGCCTCCAGGGCGCGGCGCGGCTCCGGCACCGCCCGCGCTTCGGTGAAGTACGCGCCGAAGCGATCCCGCAACTCTCCCGCCGGCACCGGCGTCTTGCCCGTCACCGCCGGCGTGGTGAAGACCACCCGGCGGCAGCGGCCGGCGAGGGTCCGCAGCATCGCGGCCAGGTTCTTGCCGCGCAACGCCCCGAGAACCAGCACCACGTCGCCGCCGCCGCCGAGCGACTGCACCAAGCCCCGGGCCTTCTCCGGGTTGTGCGCGATGTCCAGCACCACGCGCGGCGCTCGCGCGACAGTCTCCAGCCGGCCCGGGAACGGCGGGACGACCGGCGCGCCCGGCGACTCCACCCCGAACGCCCGCACCGCCGCCTCGGCGAGCGCCCGGTTGCGCGCGCCGAGCGGCCGGCCGCGCGGAGGGACCTCGAGCAGTTCCACCCCCAACGCGCGCGCCTCGGCCCGCAACACGTCGCGTCCGACGCCGGTGACCCCCGAGACCGCCGCGGCGCCGCGACGCAGGACGCCCGCCTTGTGCCACGCCACGTCGCGCAGCGTCGGCCCGAGGACATCGCGGTGGTCGTCGCCGACCGATGTCACCACCGCCACGCGGGTGTCGAGGTGCGCCGTCACGTCGTAGCGTCCGCCGCAACTCGCCTCGATCACCGCGACGTCGACCCGCGCCCGGCGGAACGCCTCGAACGCCACCGCCGCCGACGCCAGGCCGTGGATCGAAGCCGGGCAGTCGGGCGCGCGGAGACGCCGCACGACCGGCGCCACGCGGTCGACGAGCCGGGCGAAGGAGCGGCCGTCGATGTACCGCCCATCGATCCAGACCTTCTCCGTCGCCACCTGGAGATAGGGCGAGACGTGGAGGCCGACGCGCAGGCCGGCCGCGCGAAGCAGGTGGGCGATTCCCCAGGCCACGGATCCCTTCCCGCTCGTCCCGGCAACGTGGATCGCCGGCCAGGCGAGCTGGGGATTCCCGAGCGCCGCGTACAGCTCGCCGGCCACCCGGTGGGCATCCGCACGCCGCTCGCGCCGGGATTTCGGGCAGGTCACCTCGTCGGGACGCCGCAACAGCTCGCCGTCCAGCACGGCGTTCGCCCGACGGTAGGCCCGCCACGGCGTCTCGGCGGTCCGTCCACGCATCGAGGCGGCCAGTAACAGAATCGCCCCGTCCGGGGAAGAGGCGTCTCCGCGGTTCCTTTCCTCCCGGGTATCCGTTCACCCGGGGGGGACCGCCCGGCCGCACAGCTGTCGGAGTTCGGCGGCTTCCCGGGCGCGGCCTCTGCGTCCCCCCCGGACCCCCCGCGCATCGGCTCGGGCGCGGCCCTCGCCGACGCGCCACTCGTTCTCTGGCCAGCCGTGCTGGAGGCCGTGAACGGGTACCCTCCCGGAACTTGTCCGTGACGCTCGGCGCTGGTATCCGGCGGATCGAGGACGGACGGTGGCGGGCGAGGGCAGGTGATGAGACGGATCTCGGGTGGTGTCGGTCGACGAACGGGCGCGTGGGTGGCGTTGGCCGGCGTGCTGCTCGCCGGCTGTCCGGGACATGCGCCGCCGCCGCTCGTGGAGCCGCCGCCGCTCGTGGAGCCGCCGCCGCCCGTGGAGCCGCCGCCGCCCGTGGAGCCGCCGCCGCCGGAGGCGTCGCCGGTCGAGGCGGCGGAGCCGGTTCTGACGGAGCGGGAGGCGAAGCGGCTCGCCGAGGCGGCGGCCTGGCTGCTGGCGGAGGACGGTCCGCCGGTCCGGCTGCGGCTGTTTCTGCCGTCGGTCGAGGCGGGCGGC
Source organism: Myxococcales bacterium (assembly GCA_012797735.1). Lineage (GTDB taxonomy): Bacteria > Myxococcota_A > Polyangia > DRWM01 > JAAZOP01 > JAAZOP01. The sequence continues at coordinate 5,778 of JAAZOP010000487.1, read as the reverse complement.
GACCCGGTGTTCGACGGCGAACTGCGGGCGGCCGTGGAAGCGCTGCGCGCCGCGGCGCCGCGGTTGCTGCGCGTGGACGTCACCGCCGCCCCGTTCGACGAGGCAGCGGTGACGGCGCTCCGCGGGCTCGGGGTGTTGCCGCGGGAAGGCGGCGAGCCGGACGCCGTGCGGTGCCTCGTCGTGGCGCTCGGCGACCGGCTGGTTCCGGTCGGCGATCTCGCTCCAGGTCGCGGCGAGCCGCGCCTGCAGCTGCTGCTGGCGCTGCACCGCGTCGTCCGCGGCCCGATCCGCATCGGCACGATCGTTCCGGTCGGCGACACCGCCGGCGCCCGGGCGCTGGCCGAGGCGCTGCCCGACTTCGCGCTCGTCCCGGTCGAGGCGTCCAGCGACCCGCTCGGCTTCGCCGCCATCGTCGTCCTCGCTTCCGGGAACGGCCCGCTGCCGGCCTGGGCCGCCGCCGCGACCCGCAAGGCGCTCGCCTACGGTCGCGGCGTCGCCGTGTTCGGCGGCCGCTACGCCACGAAGGACGAACACGGCGCGCGGAGGGTCGTGCGCTCCCCTTCGGACCCGACGCCATTGTTGGCGGGGACCGGGATCTCCTTCGCGGACGGGATCGTGCTCGACCCGGCCTGCGCCCGCGTCTCGGTTCCTTCCGCGGTGGGCCGGCTGTTCCTGAGCTACCCGCCGTTCGTGCGGAGCGCGTTCACGCTGCCCGGAGGAACAGGCCGGGCGATCGCGGTCCTGCCGTTCGCCTCGCCGCTGGTCGTGCCGGAAGGAGCGGCGGTCGAGGTGCTGGCGCGGTCGTCGGAGGCGAGCTGGATCGAGTCGCCCGAGGCGGACTGGAACCCGTCGCGAGCCTTCCGGCCGGGACCGGAGCCGGCCTCCCGCGTCCTGGCGGTGGCGCTGCGCGTCGCCGCGGCCGGCGCGGGGGCTGACGGCGGGAGACTCGTCGTGGTATCGACTCCGGGTCCGGCGTCCGCCGAGGCCCGGACGCTCGACGGCAACGCCGCGGTCGTGGCGGGGATCGTGGCCTGGGCGGCGGGCGTCGAGGAGTTGCTGCTGCTGGACGAGGAGGACGAGGAGCCATGAGACGCATCCTGTGGCCGTTCGCGGCCGTCGCCATCGGGCTGGCCTGGTGGTTCGCGCAGGGTTGCCCCAGACCCGGCCCCGGTCCGGTCGGTCCGGAGGTCCGGGACGTCGTCGAGCCGCCGCCGGTGGAGGACGTGGCGCCGCCTCCGGCGGAGGATGCGGCGCCGCCGCCGGTGGACACCGCCCTGCCGCCCACGGCGCTCGACCCCGAAGGGCCCCGCATCGCCGACCGCCGGTTCCAACCGCTCCCGGGAGGGCGCGGGTCCGAAGGGACGCGGCCGATCATCGTGCCGACGCAGGTGCCCGACGGTGGTCGCGACGAGCCGCCCGAACTCGGTCCCGCGGCGCTCGAGGCAATCCGGAGCCAGTTCGGCTGCGAGTTCCTGTTCCAGCTCCCCTGGCCCGCCTCGTGGCTCTCGCCCTACGGCGTCGTGCTGCGCTGCTGTCATTCGCAACCCGAGGCCCGGAACAACCCCGACGCCTTCCGCTCGGGCTGCCTGCGGCCGCTCGAGTGTTCGCTGCTGATCGACGAGGGGATGGGGGCGATCTCGAAGCTGGAAACCGTGACGGCGCTGCGCCAGCGGCTGGCGCCCCTGCGCGACCCGCGGTCCGCCCTGGCGGTCGTCGATGCCGTCGTGCGCGACGTGGTGCCCTTCTTCGGCGATCGGGCGGAGGACACGGCCTTCGTGCTCGAGGGGCCGTGGCGCTACGTCGCCGAGACGATCACCGGCACCCGGGTCGTCGAACGGCCCGGCGGCGGCTACGAGGTGACGACGTTCCTCGTGCCCGGTTGCGGCTGCCGCCACGACCTCGTCGAGGCCACGTTCGTGGTCGATGAACTGGCGGGGGTCGTGGAGCAGTCGCGGACGACGCTCCTCGAAGACCTGTCGGGACTGTGCGTCGACTGACCCGGCGCCGCGTCAGAACCAGTACCGCAGGCCGATCCCTCCATACAGGATCCACCACGCGTAGGGCGTGATCTCGATGCCGGGCGCCAGCTCGAAGTACAGCTCGAGCGGCACCGAGTGGAAGAACAGATCGAGGCCGAACGGTATCCGCAGGCCGAACATCACGCGGGCGTACTCCCCCCACTCCACGCAACGGCCGCGCGCATCCCACGCGACGCAGTCGTAGTAGTAGTCGTGCATCCAGGTCCCGAGGACCAGGCCGCCGCCGAAGTGCCAGGACAGCTCGAGGGTCGAGTTGTCGACGATGATGTTCGGGTGCCAGATGTAGTCGGCCATCAGGATGAAGCTGTCGCGATAGACCAGTTCGAAGGCGACGTAGCCCTGGACCATGTGGCCCCCGCCGAAGTTGCCGGCGAGCGTGATGCCGGACGGCTGGCCCAGGAAGACCCCGAGGCCGAAGCCCTCCGAGCCGTAGTCGGCCGCGGAGGCCGGGCGGGGGGCGAGCGAACCGAGAACGAGGACCAGCGCCGCAGCGATGCCGAACCGTCGATGTAGCCTCATGGCCCTGAACCTTACGGCGGGTCGGCGACGCCTGGCAAGTCGCAGTTCCGGGGGGTTGCGGGTATCGGCCGGGCGGCCTAGGGAGCGCCGGCGCCGTACTCGGCGGCGCTGGCGATGGGCAGGCAGTAGTGATGCGTCCCTATCGGGGCCATGACGCAATCGTAGCCCTGGGACCGCCGGCACTCCTCCGGATGCTCCGGATCGCAGATCTTCAGGCAGAACGCCATGCCGCCGCGCGGCTGGACGCAATCGGAACCGGGCGGGCAGTCCGCCAACGTCGGATTGCAGAACCTCGTGCAGTAGCCGCCGGGAACCGGCAGCGTCACTCCGTCGTCGAGGTGGATCTCCTTGGCGCACCTGCCATCGACCAGCGCCAGGTCGGAGCACTGGGCGTTGGCGGCGATCGGCGAGTCCGCGCCGCACGGATCGCCGACCGTGCCGCCCTGGCAGACGCCCTGGTGGCATGTCTCGTTGCGGGCGCAGGCGAGGCCGCCTTCCGACGGGCAGGCTCCGCAGCTCGTGCGATCCCATAGCCAGTCGTAGCACGTCCCGTCCCCGCACGTCTGCAGGAAGGAGTCCTCGCAGCTCGTCTGGCATCCGCCGTAGATGCAACTTCCGGGGGGAGGACAGACGTTGCCGCAGAAACCGCAGTTGTAGGGATCGAAGTTGGGGCCCAAGTCGTCGACTTCACCGTTGAGGTCGTCATCGATGCCGTTGCAGCTTTCGACCTCCGGAGTCGAGTAGCAGACACCGTAGTCGGTCTGGCCGGCCATTCTCGCGCAGAACCCGCCGCCCGCCTCTGCGCACGTGGAGTCGTCACCGACGATGCACCACTCGCGACACGTTCCCATCATGGGGCCTGGGCCCGGAACGCGCACGGCCGGATCGCTCCAGATGCAGGTCAGTCCCGGGGCGCAGGTCGTTTCCGTCGTCGCCTCGTCGCACGGCGCCATCGGCCCCGCCGTCCCCGCCGCCTTGCAATGCTCGGTGCTCCAGTCATCGTGCGGGTCGTCGACGGCGTCGCATCGTTCCCCGCTTCCGCAGTTGCACTGGTCGATCGGATCGCAGTTGCCGCCCCGGAGCGGTTCCCGGCATGCGTCGCTGCATGCTCCGCCGCTGCAGAGACCGGGACCGCAGTCGTTGCCGCAAGCGCCGCAGTTCTGGCGGTCGGTTTGCGTGTCGACGCACGACTGACCGCAACGGGTCAACGGCGAGCAGTCGCTGGTGCAGGCGCCGTTTCTGCACGCCTGATCCGTCGCGCAGGTCCGGCCGCAGGCGCCGCAGTTGTGCGGGTCCTTGCGAAGATCGACACAGGCGTCGTCGCAGAGCGCCCACCCCTCGGGACAGTCGCACCAACCCGAGCGGCAGGTCGCGAGTTCCGGGCACGTGTTGCCGCACCAGCCGCAGTTGTTCAGGTCGAACTGCCCGTCCGAACAGCCGCTGTAGCACCACATCACCCCGGGATCGCACTCGTCCCCGGCCCGGATCCGGACCTGCGCCCGCTTGCTCTGCCCCGACTCGAATTCCGCCGAAGCGCTTCCGGTCGCGATCCGTTCCCGGTCGACGTAGAGCGCGGCCGAGAGGAAGACCCGCCGGTTGCAGCGGTCGCCGGGACGCACCGCGTAGGTGAACTCGATCACCGACCGCCCCGGTTGGGCGCCCACCTCGTAGTCGTCGTCGACCCGGCAGTCGTAGTCCGCCGCGCGCGGGTCGTCGCCCTCGCCGACCCCGACCACCTGGATGTGCACCCGCGTCACCTCGTCCGCGCGCAGGTCGGTCCAGAACTCGAAGACGACTTCCGTCCCCTGCACCTCGCGACACGACGACGACCCCAGCACTGCCAGGCACAGGACGCCGACCCACGCGCGCTTCATCCCGCACTCCTTTCGAACCGCCCAGGGCGCGCGACCCGCGCCCGAACTGTACGAGAAGCTTGGCCTACCCGGAGCGCCGAGTCAAACCGGTCGCCGCGCCGGGGAGGGCGGGACGTCGAGCGTCACCAGGCGGCTGCGAGGAGGATCCCGGCGCCGCCGGGCGCCAGCCACGGCGCCAGCCCGAACCTTCCGGCCGCCGGAGGAGACGAACGCCGGGCCGCCGGCGTCCCTCCCGTCTCCCCCGGCGGAAGGTCCGGCGTCGCCGGCGCCGGCGTCTCGCCGGTCGCCGCTTCCGGCCGGCCCGGCACCCCCTCGCCGGCCTCCGCCGCGTCCTCGCCCGGGTCCTCATCGACCACCCAGCACACGAAGCCGGAAATCGCCAGGCTGCCGCCGATGCCCCAGCCGAGCGCGTGGGGGATCCACAGCGGATCGTCGGAGATGAAATAGTACGCTCCGAAGCCGATCATCACCAGGCCGCCGGCGATGACCAGCGAGCGGCCGACCACGCGTTGGGTGGTCAGCGGGTCATCGACGAGCACGAAGGCCGTCGGCACGGCGAGCAGCCCGCCGACGGCGAACAGGCTGATCGCCGAGCCGGTTTCGATCTTCGACCCGTACGAGCCGTAGGCCGCGGCGCGGTGCGGCGCCGCGGCCAGCAGCAGCGCGGCGAAGGCCGCGACGCGGGTCGGATGGCGGTGCAGCGAGCGGAACGGGCCGATTGTCGGTTGCATGGGACGATGATAGCCCGGCGCCGCGGGCGAGGCGAGCCTCCCGGCCCGTGGAATTCGCGGCCGAAAACTTGCCCGGGCGAATTGCGGCGTGGCAGATTCGGCCGAGGCGCGACCGGCCGCTCGGGTTGTCGGTCGCGGGGAACCCGATGGCGACGAACGCGGCGAGCGGCATGGAGTCGTGGGCCCGGGCGCGGGAGATGGCGCGCGGCCGCGGCGAGCGGCTCTCGACCGTCCACCTGCTGGGCGCGCTGGCCGACGGCCAGGGCCCCGCCCGCGGCCTGCTCGCCTCGTACGGGGTCGACGGGACCTGGATCCGGCTTCGCGCCGGCGGCATCCACGAGCATCCCGACGTCGTGGCGACGGCCCAGGCGGCGGCCGAGCGGTTCGCGGCGCAGCTCAAGGCCCGGACCGTCGGCGAAGTGCACCTGCTCGGCGCCCTGCTGCGTCTCGAGGAGTCTGCGGCCCGGCGTGTGCTGGCCGCCGGAGGGGTCGACATCGAGGCGTTCGCCGCCGCGGTGCACGGGTTTCTCACCGGGGCCGCCCGTTGGAGGTCCCGCGCCCGGACCCCCGCCGCGGCGCCGCGTCCCCCGGCGCCGGTCGAACCGACCCGTCCGG
>JAAZOP010000486.1 GCA_012797735.1 Myxococcales bacterium | reverse complement strand
CTGTGGTCGAAACCGTTGATCGCCAGCGTCACCGGCTGCCCGACGTTCGAACAGCCGACCTCGACCGTGTACTGGCACAGCGTGTCCGACGGGCCCTCGTCGTCGACCGCCAGGATCAGGTCCACCGCGGGAGCCGGACGGCGGATCTCGAACTGCGGGATCTCCGTGTCGAGGTTCAACGTGATCCGCGCCTGGCCCGCGTTGCCGGCCGCGTCCTCCACCACGCAGCAGATCTGGTTCCCCGGCCCGGTCAGGGTGACGTAGCCGGTGCCCGCCCCCGTCACCCCCGGGGTGATGATCCCCTCGGGGTCGAGCGGCGCGAAGCCGCACTGGGCCACCGTGGTCGCCGTCGGCGCGTCGGTGACCTGGACGCCGATCTCGACCTGCGTCCCGAGCACGCCGCTCAGGGCGTCGTCGCCGTCGTTGTACCAGGTGCCGTCCGGCGGGTCGGTGATCGTGCAGGTCGGGATCACCGTGTCGACCGTGTAGCTGAACGTGCTGGAGAAACCGACGTTGCCGACCGCGTTCTCGCAGCGGGCCCGCACCGTGTGCGCCCCCTCCGACAACGAGATCCCCTCGAACAGCGCGTGCCCGCCGGCAATCCCGGCCGTCGGCGCGCCGGTCTCCACCCCATCGATGATCAGCCGCACCGGCTGGCCCGCCTCGGCGTCGCTGGCCACGTCGAAGTCGGTCTGCAGACCCGGGACCGTCGCGTTCGTGTCGTCTTCGGCGTTGAGGTAGCCGCCGGGCGGGGCGACGATGTCGCAGGTCGGCGCGCCGGTCCGGACCGTCACGCCGATCTCCGCCCCGCACGCGGCGTCCTCGACGTACTGGATGCGCAGCACGTGCTCGCCGTCGGAGAAATCGACCTCGGAGAACCGGAGCACCGTGCTGACGACCGTCGTCGTGGCCACCACCCCGCCGTCGATCCGCAGTTCCACCTCGGTCCCCGCCACCGCGTTCGTGGAGATGGAAACCGTCTTCTGGAACCCGTCGCTCGGGTCGTGGTTCTCGTCGTCGTCCAGGCCGAACACGTCACCGTCGACCGGCTCGACGAAGTGGAACTCGGCGCACGGAACCGCGGGGCCGAGAACCTGGACCGTGATCGTCGCGTAGCAGCTGTCGCCGGTCTGCGCGCGCAGCGTGACGTTCTGGGCCGCGCCGGGAGCCGGGATCGTCGCGAGCAACGTGGCCGCGTCGAACTCGACCCGCCCCGCGGACGCCGCGGCCGTCCCGACCGTCGCACCCGCCGCCAGCAACTCCACCGTCGTGCCGTCGGGGGCGTCCGTCGAGACCTGCACGTCGTACTGGAAGCCGTTGGCCGGGTCGTCGTCCGCGTCGTCCGCCGCATCGATCCGCGCGCTGGCCGTCGGCCGGAGGAACTGGAGCGTCGGGCATGTCGTGCCCCCCTCCAGCGTCACGGTGACCTGCGCGCTGGCGGAGCCGGCCACGACCCGCAACACGTTCTCGCCGGGCTCGATCGTGACCTCCCCGAACGTCAGGTCGGAGCCCCGCCAGGTGAGCGCTCCGACCGGCACGTCGTTCACCCGAAGATCGACCGGCGTGCCGTCGCCGATCCCGGAGGCCCGGACGACGACATCGATCTGCACGCCCGAGATGGCGTCCGAGACGTCGTCGGCGGCGGTGAAGACCGTGCCGTCCGTCGGGCTGACGATCGAAATCGACTGGGTCGTCGAGTCCGGACAGCCGGCCAGCGCGAACAACCCGGAGGACAGCAGCACGAGAACGAAGCCGAAACGGTTGCGGTGCGAGTTCATCTTCTCCCCTTTCCCAGCCCCGCGACAGGTCACGGCCCCCATTCCCGGAAGACCGTTCGTCGCAGCCGGACAGGATTCTAGCCGATTCCCGCGTTCGCGCAACACCCGTCACTCCTGCTGCGCCACGAGCATCTTCTTCTCGATCAGGTCGGCCGCAAACGCCGCGAAATCGGCCCGCGCCGTCGCCTCGTCGACCTCGAACTCCGCCACGATCGCCTCCACGATCTCAGCCTCGGTCTTCCCCTCGCACGACTGCCAGATGAAACTCCCGACCTCGTTGAGGGTGTGCATCGATTGGGTGGCGGGGACCACGATCACCGCCGTCCCATCGATGATCCGATGGGCGACGTCGGGATGCCGCCGATACCGCCTCTCCTTCCCCCCGCCCTTCGCCTTGCCCCCGCCCTTCGCCTGCTTCCCGCTCATCCGTCACCTCGCCCGGGGCCGCCGCCCGCCACGGCGCACAGCCGGCGGATCTCCTCCGCCAGCTCCGCCGGGCGCTCCCACAGGAGAAGGTGGCCGCAGGACGGAAAAACGCGCAGCCGCGCCCCGGCGATCCCCGCGGCCAACTCCCGCGAAAGCTTCGGGGGCGTCATCACGTCGTCCTCTCCCACCATCACCACCGCCGGCACCCGCACCTCGGACAGCCTAGATCGAACATCGAAGCCGTCGCAAGCGGCGAAATCCGCCACAGCCGCCGCCGGCGTCGCCGGCCAGGGCCCCTCCACCCACCGCCGGACCACCTCCGGGTCGGCGGACGGCGAGAACCCGAGCGACACCATTCGTTGCGGAAGCTCCGAGAAATGTTCGCGGACCAGTTGCAGGAGCGCCCGGGCGACGCGCAGCCGGGCACCGGTCGACACGAGCGCCAGACCGCCAACGAGTTCGGGGTGTTGCAGGGCGAGCCGCAACGCCACCGCGCCGCCCATCGAGTGTCCCGCGACGACCGCCCGGACGATCGACCGCTCCCGCATCCGCCCCGCCAGCCACTCGACCATCGCGTCGATCGTCTCGAGCGGCCGTTCGTGGAGGAGTGCGCCGTGCCCCGGGAAGTCGGGAGCCCAGACCTCCACCCCGGGCTCGAGCCGCTCGCGGAGCTCGCGCCAGTCGGACGCGCCGCCGGCCGCGTGGTGCACGAGCACGACGGTGGTAGGGGCTCCGGCATCGCGAGCGTGGTCGTCCGTCATCCGGCGCTCCTATCCGTTCACCCGGGGGGACCGCCCGGCCGCACATCGGCCGCAGTTCGGCGGCTTCCCAGGCGCGGCCTCTGCGTCCCCCCCCGGACCCCCCGCGCATCGGCTCGGGCGCGGCCCTCGCCGACGCGCCACTCGCTCTCCGGCCGGCCGTGCCGGAGGCCGTGAACGGGTGCCGGCGCTCCAACCCGACGGACCCCGCACGGCGCATCCCGGGCGCAGCGGAACCCGACCTCGTCGTTGCGCGAGGCCGGTGCCAGCGAGGCGCGTTCGGCGACGCCGATCCGTTCCGGAGGATCGTGCCACGACCCGCCCCGCACGACCCGCTCGGCGCCCGCCGCCGGGCCGGCGGGGTCGGTGCATCCCGAGGCGCACGCCGTCTGGTAGTAGGTGGCCCCGTAGCGGTCGGCGACCCACTCGGCGACGTTGCCCGCCAGATCCTGGGCTCCGTAGGGCCCCGCGCCGTCCGGACGGGCGCCGGCGGCGTCCGTGTCGCCGCCGGAAACGCAGACCCCCGTCGCGTCGTCGTCGTGGTTCGCCAGGTCGCAGCGCGGCGCCGCGTCACCCCACGGGTACGTCCGTTCGTCCTCGGGACCGCAGGTCGCCGGCGCGACGCGGGCGCAGTCGCCCCGCGCCGCCATCTCCCACTCGGCCTCGGTGGGGAGCCGCCGCCCGAGCCAGCTGCAGAAGGTGACGGCGTCGTCCCACGAGACACGGATCACCGGGTACCGGTCGAAGGCTGGGTCGTCGAAGTACCGGGGCCGGGTGTGCGAGTCGTTCCGGTCGGGGGCGCGGCAGACGCGCGCCGCGACGCAGGCGCGATACCGCGCGTTGGTCACCTCGTAGCGGTCGATCCGGAACGACCGGGTGAGGACCACCTCGTGGACGGGGTCATCGGGGTCGCCCGGGGACGCGGTCGGGTCGCCGCGGCGGAACGTCCCGGCCGGAACGGTCACCTCGGCCAGCGTCCAGTCGCAGCGGCCCCCGAGACAGGCGCCGGCCGAGCCGCCCGCGGTGGTGCACTCGGCGTAGTCCGGCAGCGGCGTCCCCGGCTGGCACAGGCCGGTCATGAGGCAGGTCTCGAGGCCGTTGCACGGGTCGAGGTCGTCGCAGGAATCGCCGGAACAGGGGACGAAGCCGTCGGCCTCCTCGGCGTCCGCCGCCCCGTCGCCCTCGACGTCGCCCGGCTCCGCCTCGACGTCGGCGCCGTCACCGGCATCCCCGCCGGAATCGACCTCGGCCTCGGCGTCGGGCACGTCGGGACGGTCGGGGGGGTACGAGTAGCACCGCCGGTCGCTCGCGTGGCAGAACCATCCGGCGGGACAGGTGTCCTCCTCCCCCGGCACGCACGAGTAGCGTCCCTCGACGTAGTTGGTGGAGCAACCCGCGGCCGCGCCCGCGGCGAACCAGCCGGCGGCGAGGATCGCGCCGGCCGCGATCGCCCGCGCCGCCGAGACGTCCCGGTTCAGAATCTCCACGTCAGCACCATCCCCGCGGCGTCGGGGGCCCCGACCGGGGCGACCGTGATCGGCTGAGGCGCATCGTCGGGTTCGCCCGACACCAGGAGCATGGTGCCGGCGGCGGCCAGCGCGACGGCGGCGCCGAGGGTGGCTCCCATGGCGACGAGGAAGGTGTCGCGGCGGTCCTCGCGCTCGGCGATCTCGGTCCACGGCGTACCGTCCGCGGCATCCTCGATCTCGGCGTCCTCGTAGGCGGCCAGGCCGCCCATCACGGCACCGGTGGCGCCGGCGGCGCAGGCGATCCCGACGGCGGCCCACCCGAACGCCTCCCGGAGATCGGTGTCCGCGCCGGGCGGCGGCGGCTCCGGCGGCGGCGGCTCCGGCGGCGG
>JAAZOP010000485.1 GCA_012797735.1 Myxococcales bacterium | reverse complement strand
GAGCTGCTCGAGCGGTTCCTGGCGCTCGGCCGCGTCGCGGCGCCGCCGAGCGCCACGTGGAGGCCGAGCGCCAGGAACCGCTCGAGCAGCTCCGGGCCGCGCGCGAACGCGTGCACCACGCCGCGCAACCGCGGCGCGTACCCGCGCAGCAGCGCCAGCAAGTCCTCGAACGCCCCGCGACAGTGCAGGATCGCCGGCCGGTCCAGCTCGCAGGCCAGCTCGAGCTGCCCGCGCAGCGCCTCGCGCTGCACCGCCAGCTCCGGGCCCGTCGCCGCGTCGAGCCCCACCTCGCCCACCGCGACCACCCCCGGCTCGAGCAGCGCGGCGCGGAGCGCCGCGAGGTCCAGCGGCCGGTCGGCGACCCAGGGGTGCAGCCCCAGCGCCGCGAACACGCCCGGCCGGCGCGCGGCGGCGACCGCGGCGGTCCACGAATCGAGGTCGTAGGCTGGAACCACGGTCCGGGTCACGCCGGCCGCCGCGGCCCGCGCCAACACCCCGTCCACGTCGGCCGCCAGCGGCGGCTCGTAGAGATGCACGTGCGTGTCGAACAGCTCCATCAGGGTGGACCGCCGAGCGCCCGGCGCAGCCGGCGCCGCATCGCGATCGTCGCGCCGGCGACCAGCCCCACCAGCGCGGCGAATTCCAGAACCAACGCCGCGAAGATCGACGGCTCGACCCGCCCCGTCACCGCCGTCCGGTACATCAGGTACTGGGTCGAGGCGAACGTCGTCGCGACCAGCAGGCCCAGCAGCACGAGCAGCCAGGCCGCCACGCGCAGCACCGGCAACCGCCGTTCCGGGGCCAGCGCGAGCAGCCGCTGCTTGCCCGGCAGGTTGACGAACCGCAACGGTACCCGGTGGAACACCAGCCCGAACGCCGTCAGCCCCAGCGCCAGCACCCCTCCGATCACCACCGTCAGGTACCACTCCGCGTCGCCCCGCGACGCCCAGCGATCCGGCTCCCCGGCGAAGTTGAAGTGCACCGGAAAACGCTCGGGCAGCCGCGACGCGACCAGCCGCGCCAGCACCGCGTGACCGAGCCAGATCGCGAAGGTGACCGCCGCGGTGACCCACATCGCCGGCGTGTGCAACGGCGGCGTCCGCTCCCCGGCCGTCATGCGACCCTCCCGCCGGTCCGTTCCGCGACACCGCCGCCCCGCAGCGTCACCCGGGCGCGCGCCTCCCGGAACTCACGTTCCGACCGCGTCGGCCCCCCTCCCTCCACCTCGCCGCCCGCCTCCGTCAACGATGCGGCATCGCGTACATCAGCACCGGCTCCGGCCCCGGCACGCCGTAGTCCGGCGTCGCGATCGGTTCGTCGCCTGGCCGCGGCGGTGGCGCCGGTGGCGGCGCCGGATAGACGCCGTACGCCGGCATCGCCGTCGCGTCGTCCGCCACGGGTCGCGGCAACTCCACCGCGTACTCCGGCGTCGTGACCGGCTCCTCCGGCCCCGACGCGTCCGGCCCGCCGCGGTACACCCGCCCCGGCTCCGGCTCCTGCGGACCACCCCCGCTCCCGCCGCCGCACGCCGCGGGCGCGGACGCCAGCGCGCACATCACCAGCGCCCGGACCAGGCGCGGCGAGCGGACCCGCGGAACCCGGTCGGAAGAAACGGTCGCGTCGCGATCCTGTCCCTCGGCTTCCGCCATGCCACACCTCCCTGCCGTCGAACGGCACCCTATCGTGTCGAACGGTCCAGCCGAACTTGCGGGGAAAGAGTCGCGTTGACAAGTTCACACTTCACTCTCAACTCTCAACCTTCTCGACTCCTGTCGCTGCGCCGGCGCGCGCACGCAAGCACCAGCGCCAGCCACAGGGCCAACGACCCGCCGGACGCCGGACGCCCCGGCGCGGCGCAGCCGCACCCCTCCTCGACGAAGACCCAGTAGCCGAACGCCTCCCCGTCGGACCCGTCGTCCCCCGACCCCTCGACCGGCCCGACGTCGTCCGGCCCCGCATCGGCGTCCGCGTCGCCGCCGGCGTCGGTCTCCGCCTCGGCCTCCGCGTCCGCGTCCGCCTCCGGGGCGCACTCCTCGTCGGTCAGGCCGTCGCAGTCGTTGTCGACCGCGTCGCCGCACGTCTCCGGCGGCTCCGGGCCGCAGGCGCCGCACCGGTTGAGCAGATCCTCGTCGGTGGACCCGTCGCAGTCGTCGTCCCGCCCGTTGCACGCCTCGGTCGCCCCGGGATGGACATCGGGATTCCCGTCGTCGCAGTCCTCCCCGGCCGGAGAACCGTCGCCGTCCCCGTCCGCGGTCGCGCCGTCGCACTCGGTGGAGGGCAGCCCGTTGTACGGCCCCTGATCGACCCAGTACGTCAGCGGGCCGCCGCACGGCCCGGTGAACGGGTCGTCGGTGGCGCCGCTCGACGTGCGGACTTCGAAGTGCAGGTGGGGCCCCGTCGAGTACCCGGACGAGCCGACCTGGCCGAGGCGGTCGCCGCAACGGACGTTCTGGCCGACGGTCACGGCCACGGAGCCGTTCTTCATGTGGCCGTAGATCGTGACCTTGCCGTCCGCGTGGCGCAGCCGGACGTGGTTTCCGTAGCCGCTGCCCCCGGGACAGTCGCCGCTCGTGCAACGGTCGAACTCGCCGTCGTGCGTCTGGATCACCTCGCCGTCCGCGGCCGCCACGATGTCGCGTCCCGCGTCCATCCCCGGCCAGCTTCCGACGCCGAAGTCGGTGCCGTGATGCCCGTCGTAGGTGTGGTCGCGGCAGTTCCAGTCCTGCATCGATCCGGAAGCGGCGAGCAGGTCGTAGTAGGCGGTGACGTAGCACGACGACGAGGTGCAGGAGCCGCCGAACGGAAACCGGTAGTCCTGCGCCGCCGCGGGCGCGGCCCCCGCCAGCGCGATCGCGGCGAAGACGGCGGTGCCCGAGGCCGGTTTCATGGCCGCACCTCCGCGCACGCGCCCCGGCCCGCCGCCAGGTCCACCTCGCAGCGGCGCCCGTCGGGCAGCGGGTAGGCGATCCGCCCGCCGTCCCACGAGACGTCCTCGGCCCGCGGCGGCGGCGGCACGAAGCCGGCGGGCAGACCGGGTCCGCGCAGACCCACGTTCGTGCGCGGGCGCGCCGGCCCGGAACCCTCGGCGACGAACAACGACGCCAACCCGCCGTCGCCCGTGCCGACGAAGGCGAACGCGCCCCCGTCGGGCCGGAAGCACGGCCGATCCGCCGTCGGGCCGCGGTGGACCACCTCGCGGCGCCCGGACGCCGGCTCCGCCAGCACCAGTTCGACGGCGTCCCCGGCCCGTCGCGGATAGAGCAGCCGGCGGCCGTCCGGCGCCACCGCCAGCTCCGGCACGACCGCCTCGTCCAGCACCCTGCGCTCCGCACCCCGGACCAGCACGAGCCTCCCGTCGAGCCCCTCGTGCGTCACGAACACGACCGCGCCGTCCGCCAACGACGCCGCCGCCAACACCCGCTCGGCCCCCGCCACCACCTCCGGCCGGCCCGCCGGGCCGACCCGCTCCAGCCGATACACCGGCGGACTCGATGATTCCGGCACCACCGGCCCGCCGGCCGGCCGCAAGATCGACACCCCCGCCGCGCTCGCCCCGCCCGCCGGCTCCGTGCAGCCGGCGAGCGCCGCGAGGCCGACCCAGAGCGCTCCGACCAGACACCGCGTCGCCATCTTCCCGTTCCTCCGCTTCCCGGCGCTCCGAACACCGGGATGCTCCTGCCGTCCGTCCGGATCGTGGATCGCCCGGCCGCGACATGCAACGGCGCTCTCGCGCACCACGCTCCCGCCCCGGGCGGGGCCGGTTCGAACGCCGCGAACGCCGCACCTGCACGCCGCCGCGAATCACCGTATACTTCGGCGGAGCGACGGGGGAGATCGAGGAGGTGCGGGGATGCGACCGACGACGGTGCTGGTGCTCGTGACGGCGGCGGCGTGGGGGTGTTCGCCCGGCGACGACGACCTGCCGGACGCGCGGCCCGACGCGCGGCCCGACGCGACGGACGACGGCGCGACGCCGCCCGACGGCGACGTGCCGCCCGACGCGCCGTTCGCCTGCGAGATCGGCGTCTGGGGCTGCTACGGCAACATCCACTACCAGTGCGGCCCGGACGGCGTCTCGCGACTCCACGAGATGCCCTGCCCCGACGCCTGCGACGCGGCCCTCGGCTGCGTCGTGTGCCGCCCGAGCGAACGACGCTGCGAGGGGAACGTCTCGATGCTCTGCACCGCCGACGGCTCGGCCTGGATCACCGGCCGCGACTGCTCCGAATGGGGCTCGACCTGCGACGTCACCGGCTACTGCGCGGACGCCTGCGGCGAGGCGGAATCGACCCGCTCGTACGTCGGCTGCGAATACTGGCCCGTCGCCCTCGCCAACACCTCCGAACTGGATTCCACCGTGTTCGACTTCCGCGTGATCGTGGCGAACCCGAACGGGACGCCGGCGGCGATCCACATCCACCGGGGCTCGACCGAGGTGTACAGCGGCACCGTGCCCGCGGGCGGACTGACCGAGATCCCCCTGCCGTGGATCGCGGGCCAGTCGTTCGGCATCCCGGGCGGCACATGGAGCAGCATCGTCGTCGCCGACGGCGCCTACCGGCTCCGCTCCGACCTCCCCGTCACCGTCTCGCAGTGGAACCCGTTCGAGTACAGCTCCGGCGGCGTGTTCTCGTACACGAACGACGCCACCCTCCTCTACCCGACCCACGTGCTCACCGGCGACTACGTCGCCGCCACCTACGTGCCCTTCACCCGCGCCTCGGGCATGAGCGGCGGACCGTTCCCGACGCCGCCGGACTTCATGAAGTACGCCGACTACGTCGCCGTCGTCGGCATCGCACCGGAACCGACCGACGTCGAGGTCTGGGTGGCCGGAGAGACCGCGGGCGCCGGCGGCCGCTGGGACGGCACCCCTCTCGGCGGCACGATCCGCTTCACCCTGCGGCGCGGCGAGGTCGCCCACGTCGCCGCCGCGCCGCCGCCCGACTGCGTCGATGGACGCCCCGGGTGGTCCCGCGAAGAGGAATGCACGTTCGGGATGTGCGACTACCTGGATACCTGCCGCGAGGTCGATTTCGACCTCACCGGGAGCCGCATCTCGGCCAACCGCCCCGTCGAGGTTTTCGGCGGTCACGTCTGCGCCTACGTGCCGTACACCAGCCAGGCCTGCGACCACCTCGAAGAACAACTCGCGCCGATCCAGACCTGGGGCCGCGACTTCGTCTCCGCACCGATGACCGACAACGGCGGCCCCGGCGACAACATGGTCCGCGTCATCGCCGCCTTCGACGATACCGACGTCACCGTCGACCCGCCCCAGGACGGCATCGATTTCGTCACCCTGTACGCCAACCAGTGGATCGAATTCATGGCCCGCGAACCGTTCCGCGTCTCCGCCTCCCGCGCGATCCAGGTCGCCCAGTACATCCTCGGCCAGTACTACCCCGAACCCGACGCCGAACGCGGCGACCCCGCCCTCACCGTCCTCGTCCCCGCCGAACAGTACCGCTCCGACTACATCTTCATCGCCCCCAGCTCCTACAACCCGAGCACCAACGGCCAGTCGTGGGTCATGGTCGTCCGACCCCCGGGCCTCCCCCTCACCCTCGACGGCTCCCCCGTCTCCACCGACTGGCGCCCGATCGGCGACCGCGAGATCGGCATCGTCCCCGTCGGCGGCGGCACGCACACCATCCAGGCCGCCGAACCGTTCGGCCTGATCGAATACGGCCTCGGCAGCTTCACCTCCTACGCCAGCCCCGCCGGCCTCAACCTCAACCCGATCACCATCCTGATCTGATCGGCTCTCTTCCGAATTCGTCGCGACCCGCGACGAGACTCCTGTCGGAACCGCGGGGCGTTGCCGCCCCGGGCCCCCACCAGGTCCAGACAAGGAGACTTCCACCATCCGGCTCTTCCGTCGGCATGGCTCACGGTGCGGTGCCCCGGATCTGGACGAGGACCCGGAGCCGCGGGAAGGGCAACGCCTCCAGCAAGGTGCCGAACCGTTCCGAGGTCAGCTGCGTCCGCCGGCTTCGTCCTTCCATCCGACACCTCCGCCACGACGCACCCCTGCGGCTCATACTCCGGGTTCGTCCTGCCGTCCTCGACGGCATCCACGGTCCGGTGGAAGCGACGCACCCCTGCGGCTCATTCTTCGGGTTCTTCCGCGGGTTCTTCCGCGCCAGAAAAATGAGATTGACACGTCCGTCCGTATCGTTTATATATTTAGTTGCGAGGCGAAAGATGCCTTCTGAGTTCAGAAAGCAGGCCGACGCCAGACGACGAGAGCAACGCCGGGAAGCCCTCCTGGACGCTGCCGCCGCCGTCTTCGTCCGCCGCGGCTACCACGGAGCGCTCGTGTCGGAGATCGTCTCCGAGGCCGGGGCGGGCCAGGGGACGTTCTATCGCTACTTCCGCGACAAGCAGGGGATCTTCGAGGCGCTGTTCGACCGGTTCGTCGCGTCGGTGTTCGCGGAGTTTTCCGAAATGAGCGCCAACCTGCCGCGGAACGTCGAGGAGTACCGCGCGGCGTCGGTGGCGGCGATCCGGCGCATCGCCGCGCGGGCGGAGGGGAACCGCGACCTGCTGATGCTGTTCGTCCGCGAAGGCCCCACGGTGGGGGAGGCCTTCGAGCGGAAGCTGCGGGGGTTCTACGACGGCCTGGCGGCGCTCGCCCGCGGATACCTCGATCACGCCATCGCCGGGGGGTTCGCCCGCCCCTGCCACGCCGACGCCGTCTCCCAGGCTCTCGTCGGAATGGCCTTCTGGATGGCGCAACAGTGGTGGCACGGCCGCGTTCCGGACCTGACGATCGAACGGCTGATCGAGGAGATGGTCGACTTCGCCTTCTTCGGGTTCGGGCGATCGGCGGCGGGCGGGGACGGAGGAACGGTTCGATGAAGGACGTCCGGGACAGGATCGTGCTGGTGACCGGGGGTGCGAGCGGCATCGGGTTTTGCACGGCGGAGGAGTTCGCGCGGGCCGGGGCGACGGTGATCCTCACCGACATCAACGCGGCGGCGCTGGCGGAGGCCGCCGAGCGGCTCGGGCGTGGCGGCGTGACGGTCCATACCCGCGTCGTCGACGTGACCGACCGGGCCCAGGTCGAGGAAACCGCCCGCTGGGTCCTGGCCACCTTCGGTCGCCTCGACGTCCTCGTCAACAACGCCGGCATCGGCTACCACGGCGAGATGGCCGAGACCTCGCTCGAGACGTGGAAGAAGCTGATCGACGTCAACCTCTGGGGCGTGCTCTACCACATCCACGCCTTCCTCCCCTCGATGCTCGAACGCGGCCGCGGACACATCGTGAACGTCTCCTCGGGCCAGGCCTTCTTCCGCCTTCCCACCTGGGGCGCCTACGCCGCGATCAAGGCCGCGGCCGGCGCCTTCTCCGAGGTGCTCGGCTTCGAAGTCCGGCGCCGCGGCGTGCACGTCACCACCGTCTACCCGTTCATGGTCAACACCCCGTTCTACCGCGGCGTCGAGGGCGAGACCCTCGCCGCCAAGCTCTCGATGAAACTCCTGCCGTACTACTCGATGACCCCCGAACGCGTCGGACGGATCATCTTCGAGGCGGTCCGCGACGAACGCCGCGTCGAAATGGTCAGCCCGCTCAACGTCCTGGGCTTCTACGCCCACCTGCTCCCGCCCGTGTTCGCGGCGATGAGCGAGGTCGCGGCGTTCTTCCTGGCCAAGGGACCGCATCGCGCGGCCCCGGCGCAGGGAAAGGAGTAGCGATCATGGGAAAACTGGTGCAACGCATCCGCGGCTGGCTCGGCCCCAGGCCGTTCGGCTTCCGCATGGACGAGGTGATGAGCGGGGAGCACACGTTCGAACCCGGCTGCGGTCCTGCCGGACGACACCCGTTCGAGTTTCGCGTCACCTGGGGCCCCGACGACCTCTGGACCTGGATCGACCCCGACGACCCCCACTTCCTCACCCAGTCGCTCGAAGGCACCGTCACCGCCGGCGGCCTTTGCGAAAACGCCCCCTGCCGCGGACGCCTCGAACTCCGCTACTTCGACGAACACGCGCTGCGGTACACCTTCGAGTTCGAAGCGGCGGGGAAGCGCTACCGCTACGTCGGCGAGAAGGTCAACATCCAACCCTGGAACCTCCCCGTCTCCCACACCACCTGCTACGGCGTCCTCACCGAGGCCGACACCGGTCGCCTCGTCTCCCGCTCCGTCACCCATTTCCGCCTCCGCACGATCCCTGCCTTCCTCCGCAGCCTCCGCGCCGCCTAGCCCCGCCGCCGCCCCGCCCGCACCCGACCCTTGCGGAATCCCGCCGGCACGGGCAACGTCGATCCCGCGCCATGCCGCCCGCCCCGCCCGCCGCTCCTTCGCACCGCGGCCGTTCGCCCGGGAGGCCCGCGTGCTAGAAACCCTCCGCCTCGCCCTCCTCCTCGCCGGCTCCGCCGCCGGCGGCGACCCGCCCCTTGACCCCCCGGCGCCCGCGCTCGCGACCTGGGACCGGCCCGACCCCGCCGCCACCGCCCCGCTGCTCGAGGCGATCCGACGCCTGCCGCCCGCGCCGCCGCTTCCCGCCCCGCCGCCCGGCCTGCACGCCAAGTCGATCCTGCCCGAGACCGTCAGCTGGGAGAACTTCACCCGCGACCCCTCGCACCAGGGCGCCACCGGCACCTGCGCCCTGTTCGCCGAGGTCGCCGCGACCGAGGTCCAGTACGCGATCAACAACTGCGACGCCCCGGGCGTCTTCCCGGATCCTCCCGCCGGCTGCCTGCGGCGTCCCGAGGACGACGACCCTCGGGCCGCCGAACACGGTTTGCTGCGTCTCGACGAGCGCGGCCGGGCCGTCCTCGACCTCTCCGAACAGCTGATCCTCTCCTGCTCCGGCCTCGGCTTCGCCTGGGGCGGCAGCGCCGTCTGGCCGTTCATGAACGAACGCGGCGAGAACCGCGGCGCCAGCTTCGACCCCTTCCACCCCTACGATCTGAAGTACGCGCGCACCGGCTGGGGCTACTGGCAGTGGCTCGATCGCATCGGCACCGTGCAGGAGGCGGCGGCGCCGTACCGCTTCCCCTACGAGTTGCCGGGGCTGCACGACCACGCCGCGGCCTACGCCCGCCTGTCCGCCCGCCTCGCCGACGAACCGTTCCCCGGAACCTGCCCGCTCGTGCATCGCCCCGGCGCCGGCGACCCCGACGGCGACGGTCCCCGCCCGCCCCCCGAACCGCTCGCCGACGACGGCTGCGAGATCGCCCAGGTCGCCGCCCGCTTCGGCGCCGGCCCGCCCGTCTTCTTCCGCGTCCCGCTCGCCGCCCACCGCCGCCTCGACGCCGCCCAGGCCCCCCCCTGGCTCGCCGCCGGCTACGTCCTGGTCGATGTCGTCGGCGGACCCCTGGTGCCCGACCCCGACCATCCGGGCCGACTCCGCTGCGCCCCCGGCGCCTGCCACCGCGACGACCCGGGATGCGTGGGCAACGTGATCCTGCTGATCGGCTACGAGGGCTGGGGCCAGACCCTGATCGTCCGCGACTCGAACGGCGCGATCTACCGCGTCGGCCGCGGCGAATGCGGCTTCGGCGTCGGCGAGACCACTCTCCTGCTGCTCGGCGACGACCCGTGGCACCCCGCCGGACCGTCGGTCTCCGCCCTCCCCGCCCCGACCTGCGCCCGGGACGAACACCGCGACCTCGACCGCTGGCTCCACGACGACAGCGATGGCGACGGCATCCGCAACGGCTGGGACGTCTGCCTCTACCTCCCCAACCCCCGCGCGATCGACCGCGACGCCCCCGGCGAGGATCCCCGCATCCGCGGCCCCGGCCGCCTGCTCGACCCCGTCTTCGAGGACGGCGACGCCTGGCCCGACGAACGCTTCCCGCTCGCCGACGACGAATGGGACCCGCGCCTCGGACGACGCTCGGGCTGCGACACCTGCCCCGGGGTCCCCGTGGCCCAGCCCGCCTGGATCTACCCCGTGCCCTTCGGCTTCCGCGACGACCGCGACCCCTGGGGCTGGGTCTGCGACGGCTGCCCGTACTCCTTCGAATGGTCCTTCGCGGCCTACCGTGCCGCCGTCCCGACCGACGAGACCGACCCGGACGGCGACGGCATCACCACCTGCGACACCTGCGAGGGCCTCCCGAGCTACGACCCCCGCGGCCTCCTCGACACCGACGGCGACGGCCTCGGCGCCGCCTGCGACGACGACCAGCCGGAGCGGTAGCGCCCCCGCCGCCTACCGCGACGTCGCCCCGCGCCGGGCCAGGATCTCCTCCATCCGCGTCAGCGAGTCGTCCAGCAGCCGCGCCGCCGCACCGACCACCGCCGGGTCGCTCGGGTCGACCCCCGCGGCGCGGAACAGCTCGAGCGGCGGCCTGGACGAGCCGGAGCGGAGCAACCCCAGGTACGCCTCGCGCTCCGCCTCGCCCCCCGCCAGCACCTTCTCGCCGAAGGCGATCCCCGCCGCCAGCCCACCCGCGTACGAGTACACGTAGAACTTCCAGTAGAAGTGCGGGATGTACGCCCACTCCATCCCGTCGTTCTCCCCGAGCGTCAGGCCGTCGCCGTAGAAGCGCCGCAACAGGTCGACATACGTCCGCTCCAGGAACTCCGCCGTGATCGGCGTCCCCGCCTCCACCGCCGCGTGCGCCTCCAGCTCGAACGCCGCGAACAACGCCTGGCGGTAGATCGTCGTCCGGATCGATTCCACCAGCTCCCCCAACAGGTACAACCGTTCGTCGTCCGTCGGCGCCTCGTCGATCCGCCGCCGCAGCACCAGCACCTCGTTGAACGTCGAGGCGGTTTCGGCGACCAGCGGCACGTAGCTCGACGTCACGTACGGCTGGTGCTTCATCGACAGGTAGCTGTGCATCGCGTGGCCGAACTCGTGCGCCACCGTCAACAGGTCGTCCAGTTCCTCGAAGTAGTTGACGAACACCCACGGGTGCTCGCCGTAGACGTACGAGCAGAACGCGCCGCTCCGCTTGTCCCGGTGCGGATAGACATCGATCCACCCGTGGCGCGGGTCGAGCCCCTCGGCCAGCACCGCGAGGTACTCCTCCCCGAGCGGCCGGACGGCGGCCAGGATCTCCTCCACGGCCTGCTCGTACGGAATGCGCGACTCCACCGGCGGCACCAGCGGCGTGTACAGGTCGTAGATGTGCAGCTCGTCCAGCCCCATCAGCCGGCGCCGGAGATCCAGGTAGCGCCGCACGGGCGCCACGTTGGCCTCCACCGCCCGCACCAGCCCCTCGTAGATCGCCGGGTCGACCTGGTCCCGCCACAAGTAGGCGTCGATCGCCCGCTCGTACCCGCGCGCCCGGGCGAGGAACACGTTGAAGCGGAACTGCCCTGCCAGCGCCGCGGCGAACGCGCCGTCATACGCCCGCAACGCCCCGAACAACCCCTCGACCGCCGCCTCCCGCACCCGCCGCTCGGGCGACGCCCGGTACCGTGCGTAGTTCGACAGCGCCAGCTGCACCTCCGCCCCGGACTCGTCCACGATCTTCGGCAGCGGGATCTCCGCCAGCAGCGCGTCGAACACCTTCTCGTGGTCCGAGGGGATCTCGTTGAGGTCGATCTCCGCCCACTGGTTGTCGCCCGCCAGCGACAACACCCGCTCGGCCTCCTCCCCCAAGACGTGGGCCCGCCGCTCGCGGATCCGGTCGAGGTACGGACGGTACGCCCGGAGCCCCGGCCGCGCCTCGTACGCCACCGCCAGCGCCGCCTCGTCCCAGGCCAGGAACTCGCCGCGGAACGTCGCGGCCAGCGCCATCAACTCCTGCATCGCCGCCAGCGCCCGGTCCGACCGCGCCTGCGCCTCCGGCGACTCCGTGTCCGTCTCCAGCCGCAGATTGGCGTACAGCGTCAGCTTGTTGGTCAGCAGCCGGACGCGGAAGTACAGGTCGAGACACCGCTCCAGCCGCTCGGCGTCGGCCAGCGTCCCCCGGCACCCCGCCAGCTCGCTGCGCTCCGACGCCGCCTCGGCCAACCCCGCCTCGAATGCCGCGTCGTCCGCGAACAGCGGCGCGAGGTCCCACTTGTACTCGTCCGGGATCTCCGCGCGCGACATCGCCGCGTCCGGCGGCGTCCCCGCCGTCCCGCGCGGCTCGACCGTCCCGCCTCCCCCGGCCGGCTCGACCGTCCCCGACCCGCCACGGCCGGGACACCCCGCCGTCCACCATGCCAGCAGCATCCAGGGAACGAGGAACCCTGCGCGTCGCACCATGATGTCCTCCTTCGATCCGACGGCCCGGACGACGGTCTCCCCGGCCGGCGACCACCGCGAGCCTACCACGCCCCGGCGGGGCCGGAACGCCCAAAGCACGCCGGACCCGCGACCGCAGCGCGCGGCGTCCCGCTCCCGCGCCCCCGCGGCTCCCTGATCCCGCCCGCAAGCGTCTTCGTGGCCGTGGGCGGACCGTCGGCATCGCCGCCGGCGGCGCCGCGGGCGTCCTCGCGGGCGCCGGCGTGGCCGTGGGCGCAAGACGGGCGCGGGAGGGCCCCGGCGGTCAGTTCGCCGGGGCCGCGCGGGCCGGCGGGTCGCGAGGGACGTTGCCGAGGGCGCCGCCGGGGCCGCGCGGAACTACGGCTCGCGGTAGACGTCGCCGAGCGCGTTGCTCGAGAAGCTGTTCGCGGTCTCCAGGTCCGCATTCACCGTCACGAGGTTGCCGACCCAGACTCCCCAGCCCGCGCTGTTGGTGATCGTGCAGTTCGTCACGGAGGCCCGCGCGTTGCTGCCGAGCCGCAGGTTCGCGTCGGTCGGGTCCCCTTCGGCCCCCCCGCCCGAGATCGTCACGTACTCGAAGCGGTTGTCCACGCTGTTCGAGCCGTACAGTTCCACTCCGTCCCAGTATCCCGCGGTCGGCTCGAGGCCCCGGAACAGGATCGGCGCCTCCGCCGTGCCGACCGCCGTCAGGGTGCCGCTGCTCTCGAGGTAGACCTCGGCGTCCTGCTCGAACACCAGCTCGGCGCCGGCCGCGATCGTCCAGTGGCACGTCGGCCACAGCCGACCATCGACCCGGTAGGGCACGTCGAGCGCCGACCACGTCTGGTCCCGCTCCGGATACGAGCTATTCGTGCGCACGAACACGAAGTCCACCGCGTTGCCGGTGTAGGTCGAGGCGGCGTCGAGGAATCCCACGGCGTTGGCGTCCATCGCGGCGGGCCCCAGACCGTTGTCCGTCAGCTCGTTGTTCTCGAACGTCAACTCGACTCCGTGCTGGACGCAGAGCCCGTAACCGGCGCTGCGACGAATCACGCTCTCGCGCAACACGGCCCGCGCGTCGTTCGCGAGGCTGAGCCCGCAACCGTTGGCCGGATCGCCGCCGTTCTCGATCCGCACGTGCTCCAGCCGGTTGTGCAGGCTGTCCGTCGCGTAAAGCTCGATGCCGTCCCAGTAACCCCGCGTGTCTTCCACCCCCCGGAAGACGATCGGCGCCTCCGCCGTGCCGACCGCCGTCAGGATGCCGCTGCTCTCGAGGTAGACCTCGGCGTCCTGCTCGAACACCAGCTCCGCCCCCGCCGCGATCGTCAGATGACACGTCGGCCACAGCCTGCCCTCGATCCGGTACTCGACATCGATCGCCGGCCACGTCTGGTCCACCGTCGGGCTCCCCGAGTACGTGCTCACCCGCACCAGGTCGTTGTCGTTGCCGCTGTAGGTGGAGGCGTCGTCCAGCAGGCCGACCGCGTTCGCGTTCACTTCGGCGGCCCCCGAAACGTTCCCGGTCAGCGTGTTCCGCGCCCAGGTGAGCTGCACGTCCCGGTCGAGGCACGCCCCGTACGTGCCGCTGTTGCGCAGCACTGAATCGCGCACCGCCGCGCGCGTCCCGTTGCGCAGGACCAGCCCGCCGCAGGCCCCGTCGCCGCCCGCGTACTCGACGATCACGTGGTCCAGCACGCTCTCCGAAGTCGCGCAGTCGTAGAACTCGAGCGACTCCCAGTAGCCGCGGATCGGCTCC
Organism: Myxococcales bacterium; assembly: GCA_012797735.1. Classification (GTDB taxonomy): domain Bacteria; phylum Myxococcota_A; class Polyangia; order DRWM01; family JAAZOP01; genus JAAZOP01. The sequence goes on along the minus strand of JAAZOP010000485.1, from coordinate 4,081 downwards.
ACCCCGGTGAACACCACCGGCGCGTCCGCCGTGCCCGTCGCGCGCAGCACGCCCGAAGTCTCGAAGTAGAGCCCGACATCCTGGTCGAACACGAAGGTCGCCCCCGCCTCGATCGTCACCGTGGCGTTCACCCGGATGTTGTCCGTCACGTGGTAGCACCCGCGCGGGAACGTCGTGTCCGTGTCGATGTCCTCGGAGATCTCCGTGCACGGCGCATCGGTGATCGTGACCGTGGCCACCGCCCGCCCGAGTTCCGCGCCGTTCGTGGGGTCCGAGAGCACGACCGTGAACGTCTCCGCCGACTCCGCGAGCACGTCGCCCAGGATCGGCACGCGCACCGTCGCCGGCGCCGCCTCGCCGTCCGCCCACGTCAGCGTCGCCGCGACCGCCTCGAAGTCCGCTCCCGCGGTCGCCGTGCCCGCCTGCGTCGCCACCCGCACCGTCACCTCGCCCGTCGTTCCTCCGTTGCGCTGCACCACGAGGTCCACGTACCCGGCGCTCTCCGCGACGGTCTGCGCCTCCTGCGCGAACTCGATCCCCCCCGCCGGGTTCTCCGACTCGTCGTCGCAGGCCGAAACCGCCGCCAGCGCCAACGCCAGCGCCGCCGGCACCACCACCGTCGCTCGCACCCGCCGAACCGTCCTTGCCCTCATCCTTCGTCCTCCTTCTCGTCCGGCGACGTTCCGGCGCCGCCGCGCACGCGAACCCGCGGTTCCCCCCGCGTCGCCACCGGATCCTGTCCGGCCACGCCGCGATCCGTTGGCCCGGATCGCAGCCCACGACGACGCACCGTCCGTCACCCGAAGGCGGTCCCTAGCACACGCGCGACGCCGGCGCAAATCCGTCCCCATCCGCGGCGCCTCCGCTTCCACGTCGCCCCGCGCGCCGTTCCCGCATCCTCGCGGCCGCGCCTCGCCGGTTGCGCCCGCCGTCGCTTCCCGCTATGCAGGGCGCTGGAGGTGTCACGACCATGTTCGAGGCGAAGGTCTACATCGAGCGACGGAAACGGCTGCGCGAACGGGTCCGCGAAGGGGTCGTGCTGTGGCTGGGACACGCGCTCCAGCCGCGCACCTACCCCGCCAACACCTACCGCTTCCGGCAGCACAGCCACTTCCTCTACTTCGTCGGACACAACGAACCCGACCTCGCCGCGCTGAGCTGGATGGACCGCGAACGCGACATCCTGTTCGCCGCCCCCGTGACGATGGACGACATCGTCTGGAGCGGCCCGCTGCCGTCGCCGGCCGAACGCGCGGCGCGGGCGGGGATCACCGAGACGCTGCCCCCGGCGGAACTGCCGAAGCTGGTCGCCGACCTGAAGGCCCGCGGCGTCCCGATCCACTACCTGGCGCCGTTCCAGGCCGACGCGAAACTGCGCCTGGCCGCGCTTCTCGGCGTCGCCCCCGACGACCTCGCCGCCGGCGAATCCCTGCCGCTCAAGCGCGCCGTCGTGGACCTCCGACTCCACAAGACCGGCGAAGAAGTCGCCGAGATCGAGGAGGCGCTCGGCATCACCCGCCAGATGTACCTGCGCGCGATGGCGATGACCCGCCCGGGCGCCCGCGAGGCCGAGATCGCCGGCGCGATGCAGGGGATCGCGCTCGCCCGCGACCGCGCCCAGTGTTTCCAGCCGATCGTCACGGTGCGCGGCCAGATCCTCCACAACGAGAGCTACGACGGGGTCCTGCAACCCGGCCAGATGCTCCTGGTCGATGCGGGCGCCGAGTCGCCCAACGGCTACGCCTCCGACATCACCCGCACCTTCCCCGTCGACGGCAGGTTCACCCCGCGACAACGCGACCTGTACGACCTGTGCCTCGCCATGCAGACCCACGCCATCGAGCGCGCCCGTCCCGGCGTCACCAACCTCGAGCTCCACCTCGGCGCCGCGCGGACCCTCGCCCAGGGCCTCGTCGACCTCAGGCTGATGAAGGGCGACCCCGCCGCGGCCGTCGAGGCCGGAGCGCACGCCCTGTTCTTTCCCCACGGCCTGGGCCACATGCTGGGCCTCGACGTCCACGACATGGAGGACCTCGGCGACATCGTCGGCTACGGCGAAGGGGTCCGGCGCAGCGAACAGTTCGGCCTCGGGTTCCTCCGCATGTCCCGCACCCTCGAGCCCGGCTTCGTCTTCACCGTCGAACCCGGGATCTACTTCAATCCCCCGCTGATCGACCAGTGGCGCGGCGAAGGACGGCACAAGGAGTTCATCGATTACGACCGCGTCGAGGCCTACCGCGATTTCGGCGGCATCCGCATCGAGGACGACGTCCTGATCACCGCCGACGGCAAGCGCGTCCTCGGCCCGCCGATCCCGAAGACCGCCGCCGACGTCGAGGCCGCCACGGGGCAGTAGCCCGCCCGCCCGGTCCAAGCGGGACCGCCCTTCCCGCTCCCGGCGCCCTCCGGGACGGAACGGACACCTTCTTCCCCTTGACCACAACCGGCGGCGGCGGCACATTGGGTCCACCCGACCCGAAGGGTGACCCGCCACCCGGGGACATTGGAGGAGTGCGGTCATGAAGCTGGAACGATGGATCCTCGTGCTGATCGGAGCGACCCTCTTCCCGCCGGCGGCGCTCGCCGCCACCTTCTACGTCGATCCGGCCGCCGGCAGCGCCGAAGGCGACGGTTCCGCGAGCCGACCCTGGCGGACCCTCCATGAGGTGATCGAGGCGAATCTCTACGAGACCCGGACCTGGGCCTCGCTCCCCTACGAGGAGGGGGCGGCGCTGGTGCCGCGCAACGCCGGCGCGCCGATCCGCCCCGGCGACACGATCCTGCTCCGCAGCGGGTACCACGGATCGATCTTCATCCAGAGCAGCTACAACGACGGCGTGATCACGATCGCCGCCGAACCCGGCCACACCCCGACCGTGCGCCGGCTGCACTTCCAGGCCGCCAGCGGCTGGGTCGTGCGCGGGTTGTCCGTGAGCTACGCGCACGCCCCGGACGACGACTACGACACCCTGGTCTGGATCGAATCGCACGGGTGGCGCGGGCCGAGCCACCACGTCACCGTCGAGGACTGCGACATCTTCACCGGCGACGACAGCTCGGCCTGGACCCGCGAGGACTGGGACCAGCGCACCTGCAACGCCGTCTCCGTCGACGGCGACGACGTCACCATCCGCGGCAACCGCATCCGCAACATCAACTTCGGCATCAGCGTCTCCGGTCGCCGGGCGCTCGTCGAGCGCAACGTCATCGACGGCTTCGCCGGCGACGGCATGCGCGGCCTCGGCGACTACGGCGTCTTCCAGTACAACACCGTGATGCGCTGTTTCGCCGTCAACGAGAACCACGACGACGGCTTCCAGTCCTGGTCCAGGACCGACGCCGGCGTCGGCACCGGCGAGGTCGTCGGCATCGTCCTGCGCGGCAACACGATCATCAACTACCTCGACCCGGACCAGCCGTTCCGCGGCACCCTCCAGGGCATCGGCTGCTTCGACGGCTTCTTCGTCGATTGGGTCGTCGAGAACAACGTCATCCTCACCGACCACTGGCACGGCATCACCCTCCTCGGCGCCCGCAACTGCCGCGTCGTCAACAACACCGTCCTCGACCTCAACGCCGACCGTCCCGGACCCCCCTGGATCTCGATCGGCAACCACAAGGACGGCCGCCCCTCCGAGGACTGCGTCGTCCGCAACAACCTCACCACCGACCTCAACCTCGACGAAGGCGTCCGCATCGTCGAGGACCACAACCTGATCGTCACCGACCCGGCCGCGCACTTCGTCGACTACGCCGCCCGCGACGTCCACCTGCTCCCGTCCTCGCCGGCCATCGATTCCGGCTCCCCGGACCTCGCCCCGGACCTCGACCGGGACGAAGTCCCCCGGCCCCAGGGCGCCGGCTTCGACCTCGGCGCTTACGAATGGCACGAGGGCGACCCGGTCGGCCCCGACGCCGACGCCGACGCCGATGCCGACGCCGACATCGGCGGCGACGCCGATGCCGCGGCGGACGCCCAACCCGACGGGCCGCCGCAGGACGACGCCGGCACCGGCGGCGAGACGACGGTCGACGCCGCCGGCGACGCTCCGGAGGCCGCGGACGGCGGCGGCGGTTGCGG
>JAAZOP010000484.1 GCA_012797735.1 Myxococcales bacterium | reverse complement strand
GGCGTAGACCGCCAGCACCGCGTAGACGACGACGCCGAGCACCACGGCGATCCCGATGTTGCGTCCCAGGTTGCGCACGGGCGCGGACTATAGCATGGGCCGTGCGGCCGTCTGCGGGTCGGTCCACCGGTCGGTCTCGCGCGCCGTTTGACACCCTGGAAACCGCGATGCTATCTTCGGGTCCGCTTCCGGACGGAAGCAGGAGGACCGAGCCCGGTGCCGACGCAGACGATTCCGGTGCAGGTGGCCGGCCAGACCGACGTCGGGGTGAAGCGGACCGGCAACGAGGACTCGTTCTCCATCGTGCAGGACGAGAACCTGTACATCGTGGCCGACGGCATGGGCGGGCACGCGTCGGGCGAGGTCGCCAGCCAGCTCGCGGTGTCGGTGATCCGGGACTTCTTCAAGCGGACCGGCGAGGACCCCGAGGCGACGTGGCCGTACAAGATGGACCGGTCGCGCAACTACGAGGCGAACCGCCTGATCACGGGGATCAAGCTCGCCAACCTCCAGATCTACGAGAAGGCCCAGAGCGACCCGCGCTACAAGGGGATGGGCACGACCGTCGCCGCGATGCTGTTCGTCCGCGAGGGCGCGTACCTCTCGCACGTCGGCGACAGCCGGATCTACCGGATTCGCGACGAGCGCATCGAGCAGCTCACCGAGGACCACTCGTTCCTCAACGACTACCTCAAGATGCGCCCGCTCTCCAAGGAGGAGATCGAGAACTTCACCCACAAGAACGTCATCACCCGGGCGCTCGGGATGAAGGAGACCGTCCAGGTCGACATCAACTTCGAGGTGCCGAGGGTCGACGACGTCTACATCCTGTGCTCGGACGGCCTGTCCGGCATGGTCCCCGACGACAAGATGCTCGCCACCTACCGCCGCTACGCCCACGACCTGAACCTCGTCACGGCCAAGCTGATCGAGGAAGCCAACGCGGCGGGCGGCGTCGACAACATCACCGCGATCGTCATCCGCTACACGGGCACCCCGAGCTGACCCCGGTTCCGCCGACTCGCGCGCGCCGGGGTCGCCGGCGCGCGGCCGTCGTCCGCGACAGGCGGCGTCGCGGCAGGCCTCTTCGACGCTCTCGACTTCCCCGGCGCCCTCGGCTATCTCTCCCGCCGGAGGTGTTCGCATGCGGATCGCGGTCGTCGGTTCGGGCTACGTCGGGTTGGTCGCCGGGGCGGGCTTCGCCAACCTCGGCAACACGGTCCACGGGGTCGATGCCGACGCCCGGAAGATCGAGGCGCTCCGGGCCGGCCGGATACCGATCTACGAGCCGGGCCTGGAGGAGCTGGTGTCGCGCAACCAGGCGGCCGGACGGCTTCGGTTCTCGACGGACATCGAGGCGGCGATCCGCGAGTCGCAGATCGTTCTCGTCGCGGTCGGCACGCCGTCGGGCGCCGACGGCCGCGCGGACCTGTCCCAGGTGTTCGACGTCGCCCGGACGGTCGCCCGGTCGATCCGCGACTACACGATCGTGATGATCAAGAGCACGGTCCCGGTGGGCACGAACGACCGCGTGACCGAGTGCATCGCGGCGGCGACGAAGGTCCCGTTCGACGTGGTGTCCAATCCCGAGTTCCTCAAGGAGGGGAACGCGGTGGCGGACTTCATGAAGCCGGACCGGGTGGTGATCGGGGCGCGGAGCGAGCGGGCGCGCGAGACGGTGCGCCGGCTCTACCTGCCCCTGATGCGTACCGCGGAGCGGATCCTGTTGATGGACCCGCGGTCGGCGGAGCTGACGAAGTACGTCGCCAACGCCTACCTCGCCACGCGCATCTCGTTCGTCAACGAGATCGCGAACCTCTGCGAGCGGGTGGGCGCCGACGCCGCGGCGGTGCGCGTGGGGGCGGGGTCGGACTCCCGCATCGGCCTGCGGTACTTCTTCCCCGGCTGCGGCTACGGCGGCTCGTGCTTCCCCAAGGACGTCCGCGAGCTGCTGGGGATGTCCGAGGCCGCCGGCCTGCCGCTCGAGGTGCTGGGCGCGGTGCATCGCGTCAACGAGCGGCAGAAGTCGCTGCTCGCCCGCAAGGTGCTCGCCCGTCTCGGTTCCGGCGCGCGCGGCGCCCGGGTCGCGGTCTGGGGCCTG
>JAAZOP010000483.1 GCA_012797735.1 Myxococcales bacterium | reverse complement strand
CGTCGCCGGCGCCGGCATCCGCCTCCGCGTCCCCCTCGACGCCCCGACTCCGTCAGAACTGCTGGTAGATGAACGGGACGAACGTGGTCGCGAGATGCGAGAGGGCGACGGCGGCGACGAGCAGCGCGGCGGCCTGGGCCGGGGCGGGGGCGGCGACGAACAGGGCGCGGACCCGCGCATGCCAGCCCCGCGGCAGGTAGTGCAGCAGCGCGGCGGCGAACAGGACGGCGAGGACCCGGGGAGTCAGGTTCGGCGCGTAGGTCGAGCCCTCGGCGATCCTGGCCAGCACCGCCCGGGCGGCGTCGAACGACGGCGCGCGGAAGAAGATCCAGCAGAAGGCGACGAAGTGGAAGGTGAGCAGGCCGCCGAGCAGGCGGCCGAGCGGGGCCGGCGGACGCGCGGCGCGGCGGCGCTGGAACGCGCGCGTGGCCGCCAGGCCCGCGCCGTGCAGGGCGCCCCAGGCGACGAAGGTCCAGCCGGCGCCGTGCCACAGACCGCCCAGCAGCATCGTGACGAACAGGTTGCGGTAGGTGCGGAGCGGCCCGCGGCGGCTGCCGCCGAGCGGGATGTAGAGGTAGTCGCGCAGCCAGGTCGAAAGCGAGATGTGCCAGCGGCGCCAGAAGTCCTGGAGGTTCGTCGCGCGGTACGGCAGGTCGAAGTTGCGCGGCAGGATCAGCCCGAGCAGCAGCGCGGAGCCGATCGCGATGTCGGCGAGACCCGAGAAGTCGCAGTAGATCTGGAATGCGTAGCCATAGACGCCGGCCAGCACCTCGAGGGACGAGTACCGTTGGGGCGCGTCAAACACTCGGTCCACCAGGTTGCGGCTCAGGTCGTCCGCCAGCGCCACCTTCTTCACCAGCCCGACCAGGATCAGGAACAGGCCGCGGCCGGTCGCGGCGTCGTCGAACCGCGGCGGCGCCGCCAGCTGCGGCAGGAACTGCCGCGCCCGGGCGATCGGACCCGCGATCAGCTTGGGGAAGAAGGAGACGTACGCGGCGTAGTCGAGGAGGCTGTCGGCCGGCGCGCAATGCCCGCGGTAGACATCGATCGAGTAGGTCAGGGAGGAGAAGACGTAGAACGAGACGCCGAGGGGGAAGCCGAGGTGGAAGGCGGCCGGCTCGACGTCGAGACCGAGCGCCGCGAGGCCGGCGGTCACCGAACCGGTCAGGAAGGCGGCGTACTTGAAGACCGCGAGCGCGCCGAGGTCGAGGGTCACGGCGGCGGCGAGCCACAGGCGGCGACGGCGGCCCGTCGCCCCGTGCAACGCCCGCACGAGAAGCCAGTCGGCCCCGGTCAGCCCGGCCAGCAGGACCAGGTGCGCCGGGTTCGCCAGCGCGTAGAACGCGTAGCTCGCGGCGACGAGCAGCGCGACGCGGAGCGTGCGTCGCGCCGCCAGCAGGCGGAACAGCAGCGCCGCGGCGGCGAGGAACAGGACGTAGTCGAGGCCCTGGTAGGACATCGGCGACGGCTACTCGACGGCGGCGGCGGGCGGGGCGGCCCGGCGCGCGTCGTAGGCCCGCAGCAGGGCGCCGGCCAGCGCCTCCCCGATCTGCCGGTAGCCACGGGCCGTGAGATGCACCCGATCGCGCGCCGCCAGCGGCGGGTCGGCGGTCGCCCAGCGATCCATCGCCCCGCGGCCGCCCATCGCGGCGAACAGGTCGAAGAAGGCGCACCCCGCCTCGGCCGCCGCCGCTCGCTGCACCTCGATCAGCTCCGGCAGCCGCGCCGGGGTGCCCTGCCAGCGCCGCCGCTCGCGGTGCGACAGGTCCGGCGGTCCCACCAGCAGGCAGGAGGCCTCGGGCACCGCCGAGCGCACGCGCGCCAACGCCTCGGACAGCCGCGCGGCGTAGCGACCCAGATCCAGGTCCTCGTCCTCGACCTCGTTCGTGCCGTACAGCAGGACCACCAGGTCCGGATCGCGGTGCGCCAGCGCCTCGCCGAAGAGGGCCGGATCCCATTCGAGCAGCCACTCCGCGCGGGCGCCGTTGGTGGCCAGCACGTCCCACCGCACGCCGGGCCCGGATCGCTCGGCCGCCAGCCCGAGCACGCGGACCTCGCCGTCGCCGAGCACGCGGACCTCGAACCGGTGCGCGCCCTCCTCGGTCCGCACGCGCCGCCGCTCGACCGCCGCCGCCGCACCCGCCGTCTCGACCCGGCCGACCACCTCGCCGTCGAGGCGCAGTTCCGCGGAGCCGCCGCCGGGCTGGACCAGGTACTGCACCTCGAAGACGCCCGCCGCCGCCCGCGGCTCCGTCTCCACCCACAACGCCGCCCCGGGCTCCGCGCTGCGGGCGGACCAGCCGCCGAGGCCGAAGCGGCCGTCGCCGAGGTTGGTCTCGCCGCGGCCGTGCACGCGGTCGTACGTCCACGACCCCTCGGCGCCGACCTCGACGTCCGCCGGGTCGTAGGTCGGCCAGGGCTTTCCGGGCTGGAGGAAGCCGGGGCCCGCGTCGCCGAAGCGCCCGGCCAGGACGCGACGGATCGCCGCGGTGAAGGAGGTCGTCGCGGTGTGGGAGTCGCCGAAGTGCACGACGCCGGCGACCGCGCCGGGCGTCCCCTGCTCCACCCGCGCCAGGCGTTCGAACCACCGGTCCAGGGCGTGCCCGCCGGGGTCTTCCAGCGCGATCTCGGCCGCCGCCGCCTCGCCGTCCGCCACAGGCGGCCGCGCGGAACCTGCGGTCCGAGCGAGGTCCTGGGCCGCCGATTCGGCCGCCGGACCCGCCGGCGGCGACCCGACCGGGGTGTCCCGCCGGCGGGACGGACCGGGGGACGCGGCGGACGCATCGGCCGGAATCCGCAACCGCCGGCCCGCCAGCAGGCGATCCGCGTCGGCGAGATCGTTGGCCTCGCGCAACGCCTCGACCGACACCCCGTACGCGCGGGCGATGCCCCAGAGCGTCTCGCCACGGCGGACTTCGTGCTCGGTGTCCGCGGCGGCGAAGGCGGCCCACGACAGGAGCAGCAGCCCGGGTCCGAGGCGCGCGAGGGCGGGCGGCTCGCGGTTCACGGTCCACCTGTACGAGGGGAAGGGCGGCGAGTCAAGGAACGGGCGGACGCGCGGGCGGACCGCCGGCGCCGGCGCCTCCGTCCCGCTCGAGGTATTCGAGCAGTCCCTGGACGAGCGCGCCGTAGAACAGGCCGCCGAGGATCTCGCCGCCCGCCGGCGCCAGATGCGTCAGATCGCCGAACGATTGTCGCGGGTTCGCGCGGTACCAGCGCCACATCGTGTCCTGCCCGCCCATCGCCGCGAACGTGTCCCAGAAGGCGCAGCCGCCGGCCAGCGCCACCTCCCGCTGTACCGCGACGATCTTCGGGATCACCGGGCGGGTCCGGCGCGTGTTGGGGTCGCCGCGGTCCGGTGGTCCCGCCAACAGGCAGCCGGCGAACGGCGCCACGGCGCGGATCCGCGCGACGACGCGCTCGAGCTGTTCGCGGTACCCGGCCAGCGAAAGGTCGTGGTCGCTCTCGTTCGTCCCGAAGGTCAGGATCACCAGGTCCGGCCGCCGGTGCTCGAACTGCTCCCTCCAGTGCGCCTCGTCGGGCTCGAGCAGGGCGCGGGCGGAGGCGCCGAGGATGCCGATCCCGTCGTAGACCACCCCCGGTCCCTCGCGCTCCAGCGTCACCCCGAACAGCCGCACCGGGCCGCCGCCCAGCGAGCGCAGTTCGATCTCGTGCGGTCCGTCGGCGAGATCCAGGCGGTGGAAGCCCGATCCCACGGCGCCGGCCGCCGTGGAGAACGTCTCGCGCGCCGCGCCGTCCACGGCGAGCGCGACCGCGCCGCCGTCCGGCTGCGCCAGGTAGTAGACCTCGAAGCGCGACACCGCTCCGCCCGTCGCCCCGGCGCTCGACGTGGCGAACGTCGCCTTCGCGCCGGGACCCGCGGCGAGGAACGTGACGCCGCCGTAGCCGTAGAGCCGGTCGCGCGATTGACCGACCGTGACGCGCTTGACGTGCCACGCGTCGGTGAACCTCGTCACCACGTCCTGGTGCCCGTACCACTCCCACGGCCGCGCGACGAACAGGAACCCGGCGCCCGCATCCCCGAAACGCTGCTGGAGCTTGCGCCGCACCGTCCCCGTCCAGAGATCCTCGACAATCACGGAATCCCCGTAGTGCGTGATCCGGGTCACGGCCCCGGGCTCGCCGAGCGCCGTGCGGCGCAGGGCGGCGTAGAACGGGTCGAGCGCCCGTTCGACGCAGCGCCCGGCCTCCTCGCGGCGACACGGGTTCTCCAGCGGCTGGATCGTCCCGTCCGCCTCCTCCGGCGCCACCGCCGCCCGCGCGCCCGGATCCCGGCCGGGCTTTCGCGTCGCGGCGGCCGGCGTCCCGTCCGGCGATGGCGCGGCGATCGCGGGAGCGGCGGGCGAGCCCCGAGCGGCGGGCGTCCGTCGCGCCAGCGCCGCCGTGAGGGCGTCCTCCAGCTCCGCCGTGGCCTCCCGCACGCGATCCGACGACACGTTCCGCGCGGGCGCCGGCTCGGCGCTCCACGGCCACAGATCCTCGGGGGCCGGCAGCAGCCCCCAGCCGCCCAGATCGTCGGCGAGAAACGCCAGCGCCGCGAGGGCCAGGAGCCACAGGACGACCCGCGGCGCGCTGCCGCGCAGGCGGGCGCCGAGAGACGGAAGAGCGTCCGGGGCGGCCGCCGTCGGGGCGTCGTCCTCGGGACGCGGCGGCTCCAGTTCGTCGCGTTCCTCGACCATCTGCGTCCGCCGGCCCCTGGCCGCGGCCGTTCGGCGCCGGCACCCACCAATTAGCAGCGATTCGCCGGCGGCGACAGGTCCGAGGAGGGTTCCGGCGGGACCCCGCGCCGCCCGCGGAGCCGGCGCCGGAGGCGCACGGCGAGCCAACCCGCCAGCAGACCGGCCGCCT
>JAAZOP010000482.1 GCA_012797735.1 Myxococcales bacterium | reverse complement strand
TTCAATTCGCGCGCCTTAAGCTCCCAATTAGCGGGCAAATAAGACCGCAAATCGTCCCATGGGCTGATATCGTAAGAATCGACAAACTCAGTCGTTTTAGGCATGGCCGCCCCCGCGAATAGACTAATTAACTCAAGAAGAAACCAATGCCCGCAATATAGCTCGACTAGAAGTGTTTGTCAAACAACTTAACGCCTATGGGTCAAAGACCTTGTTTCGCCCTTCGGGCGACCCCGGATTCCGCCGGGGACCACGGCGACACGGTGGGTCATCGGCGGAGGCGGCGGAGGCGTTCGAGCATCTCGAGGAAGTCCGGGGGCGGGTCGCGGCGCCAGGCGACGGGCTCTCCGGCGGCGGGGTGGACGAAGCCGAGTTCCGCGGCGTGGAGCATGACGCGGGGGGCGTCGAGGTCCGGGCCGTCGGGGGCATAGACGCGTTCGCCGAGGAGCGGGTGGCCGGCCTCGGCGAGGTGGATGCGGATCTGGTGGGTGCGGCCGGTTTCGAGGCGGCAGGCGACGAGGGTGGCGCCGGGGAGGCGTTCGAGGGGTTGGACGTGGGTGACGGCCAACTGTCCCTGATCGGGGCGGAGGGGGCGACCGCGCGCGGCGGCTTCGACGGAGCCCCGGCGGCCGTCGCCGCGGTCGGCGACGATGTGCGTGCGGATCGCCTGCGGGGCGACGTCGCCGCGGGCGAGGGCGAGGTAGCGGCGGCGGACGGTGTGGCGGCGGAACTGTCGCGCGAGGTCCTGTTTGGCGAGCCAGGTGCGGGTGAAGACGAGGAGGCCGGTGGTGTCGCGGTCGAGGCGGTGGACGACGCCGAGGGCGGGCCGGCCGTGGATCGGGCGGCCTTCGGCGCGGGCGCGGCGGGAGAGCCAGCGCCGGACGCATTCGTCGAGGGTTCCCTTCTCTCCCGGTTCGTAGGGGACGGTGGAGATGCCGGCGGGCTTGTCGACGACGACGAGGTGCGCGTCGAGGTGGACGACGGCGTCGTCGGGGAGGTCGTCGTCGCGGCGGGGCCGCGGGGCGGACTCGTCGAGTCGGATTTCGGCGCCCGGTCGTGGCACGAAGCGCGGGTCGGTGACGGTGGCGCCATCGACCCGGATCTTGCCGCGTTCGATGCGGGCGCGCGCGACGTTCCAGGACCCGCCGAAGAGGGCGCGGACGACGCCATCGAGCGGGCGACCTTCGAGGTCGCGGGGGAGGCGGGCGGTCGCGGAGGGGCGGCGGTCGTCGAGCACGGCCGGAGCATACGACATCCCGACCGCAACCACGATCGCGGCGAGACGGCCGGTCCGCGGGCGGGGTTCTGCGGCCCGCGGGTCGCGACCGACGCGCGGCCCACACGTCGTGCGCGAGCGCGATCACGAGCCCGACCACGATCACGTCCACGTCCACGATCGCGACGGTGAGGGGAAGGAGGGGGGACGGGGAGGAGAGTGGAACCGGGTGGGCGGGTGGTTGTCTGAAGGCATCGTGCTCGGCGCCGCGGCGATTCGGACGAAGCGCGGCGCGGGCGGGAGGTGGAGGATGAGCGCGCGACTTCCGTTCGACGGTCCGATGCTGGCGGCGCTGGGCGCGGCGGGCGAGGCCGAGCGGCCGAGGGAGACGGCGGCCGAGGCGGCCGGGGAGATCGGCGAGGTGGTGGCGGTCTGGAACGGGTCGGTGCGGGAGGTCCGCCACTTCGAGTTCCGCTCGCGGAGCGAGCGACCGTTCCGGCTCGGGGAGCGGCCGGGGTGCGATCTGGCGTTGCCGCTGGAGCGGTTGGGGGGTCGCGACGAGGTGCGGCTGGTGCGGCGGTCGGGGAACCGCCTGATCTGCG
>JAAZOP010000481.1 GCA_012797735.1 Myxococcales bacterium | reverse complement strand
GGCGGGGCGGGGGAGGCCTGGACGGCCGGAGCGGGCGGAGGCGGGGCGGGCGGAGGCGGGGCGGCCGCCACGGTCTCGACCGGCGGGCGGGGCGGGGCGCGGTGGACGCGCGCGAGCAGTTCGGGGAGAACTTCGCGGGCCACCGTATGTCGGGCGGCGGTGTCGCCCTGCCCTTCCGGCGGGTCCTGGGGCAGCGAGAGGCGGCCGTCGGGGAGGATCTCGAACCAGGTATCCACGAGCGGGTCGGTGGGGGCGGCGAGCGGGCTGGTCTGGAGGACGAACTGGGCGGCGAGGGCGTCGGGGGGGTTGTAGAGGTGCTGGTAGAGGTAGAAGGGGCGTTCGGATTCGCGGGCGACCAGTTCCCGGATGCGGCCTTCGAAGCGGCGGACGACTTCGCCGGCCGCCTCGCGGGCGCGGAGGCGGACGGTTTCCAGACGCGCCTGGCGGGCGGCGGCGCGGCCGTACCAGGCGGAGACGGCGAGGGCGGCGGCGGCGGCGAGGATCGCGGCGGCGGGGACGAGGAACGGGAGGCGGCTTCTCATGCGGGTTTCGCGCGGTAGCCCTTGCCGCGGACGGTCTCGACGGCGTCGGGGCCGATCTTCTTGCGCAGCTTGACGAGGTGGATGTCGGCGGTACGGCTCTGGACGCCGGCGGCGTAGCCCCAGACGGCCTGGAGCAGTTCGTCGCGGGTCACGACGCGGTCGGCGCGTTCGTGGAGGTAGCACACGAGGTCGAGTGCGCGGTCGGTGAGCGGTTCTTCGCGGCCGGCGTGGATCGCGACGCGGCGGCCGAGGTCGATCTCGGCGCCGGCGAGGCGCAGGACCGCAGGACGGGCGGCGTGGCCGCGGGCGCGGCGCAGGAGGGCTTCCACGCGGGCCATCAGCTCCTTGAGGCCGAAGGGCTTGGTCAGGTAGTCGTCGGCGCCGGCCTCCAGGCCGCGGACCTTGTCGTCCTCGGCGTCCTTGGCGGTGAGCATGAGGATCGGGGTGCCGATGGCCAGTTCGCGGATGCGCCGGCAGGCGGAGAAGCCGTCGAGTCTGGGGAGCATGACGTCGAGGAGGATCAGGTCCCAGCCGCCGGCCTTGGCCTCCCGGACGGCGGCCTCGCCGTCGGCGACGCCGTGCGCGGCGTAGTCGCGGTGGGCGAGCGCATCGACCAGTCCGCGCCGGATCAGATCCTCGTCCTCGACCACCAGGATGCGCGCTTTCATGGCTGGATTATGCGGCCGGGAGGCAGCCGGGGTCTGCAAAAAATCGGTAACGGCCTCAGGACTCGAGGATGGGGGCGCCGATCCGATCGACGAGCAGGCCGGGGAGAAGGGGGGAGAAGGAAGGCGCGGCGCGGCCCACGACGGTGCCGGGCGCGACGACGTCTCCGGGGGCGACCTCGACGGCGTCGAGGTGGCCGAGCAGGAGGCCGTCGCCGGCCGGGGTGCGGATCAGCACGGTCGGGCCGTACCCGGCGAGGATGCCGGCGAAGGCGACGGTGCCCGCGTCGGGGGCGGCGACCGGGGTGCCGCCGGGGAGATCGACGATCACGCCGCCGCGCAGTCCGTCGTCGAGGACCGGGAAGGAGGCCGGCACGTCGGGGGCGGCGGCGGCGGCGGCGCGCAGGGCGGCCGAATCGCGGGCGACGGGCCGGAGGCCGAGCGCTTCGGCCAACCCCTGCACCTCGGTCCGGGCCTCGAGCCCGAGCGCGGAGATGGCGGCGGGCCGTTCGAGCGTGGCGAGGAAGCGGCGGTGGCGGTCGACCTCGTCAGCGAGCTGCCGGCGACGTTCTTCGAGCTGTCGTTCGAGGGCCTGCTGGGCCGAGAGCTTCCGCGCCAGCTCGGCCCGGATGGCGACCGCCTCGTTCTGCAGGGCCAGGTAGCGCTGGGCCAGTTCGGCGTCGGTGCGCACGAGGCGCCGGAGCAGCCACGAGCGGAAGCCGGCCTCGGCCGGGTCGCGGGCGGTGAGCATCAGGCGGGCGGAGCCGCCGCGGCCGACGCGGTCGAGCAGGACCATCCGGCGGCGGACCTCGTCGCGCAACGCGGCGCGTCCGGCCTCGAGGTGTTCCAGGTGTTCCTGGGTCCGGCGCAGGTCGGCGTCGACGGCGGCCAGCCGGGCGCGGCAGCGTTCGAGGTCCTCCTCCCGGCGCCGCAGCTCCGCCTCGGCCTCGCGCAGCAGGTCCCACGACGACGGGGTGACGCCGCCGGCGGCGGGGAGGGCGAGCGGCGGCGTCGCGACGACGGCGGACGGCGCGGGACCGGGCAGAGGCAGGCTCGCGCTGCGGCCCGCGAACGGGCCCGGCCGGGCGTCCGCGGAGGCGCTGAGGCCGAGGGCGAGCAGGAGCAGCGCCGCCGGGGCGATCGCGTGTCGGGGGTGGTCGTCCCGCTGCATCGCCTCAGCTCCGCAGGGCCTTGTTGACCGACATCCACGACCCGGTGAGGCCGATCAGGGCGGCGACGCCGAGGAAGGCGAGCCAGGCCGTGGGCGGGAGGTGTTCGATCGGGCTGTGGCCCAGGACGGGGGCGACATCGACGAGCCGATCGCGCACCGCCTCGACGAACAGGGTGATCGCGCCGAGGGCGATGACGGCGGCGAGCAGGGAGCCGAACAGCCCTTCGAGGAGGTAGGGGATGCGGACGAACCAGGAGGTCGCGCCGCACATCCGCAGCACCTCGACCTGGCGACGGCGGCGGTGGAAGTTGAGGCGGATCGTGTGGGAGACGACGAACACGGTGGCGAAGATCGCCAGCGACCCGAGGGCGATGGCGAGGACGCGGGCGGCGCGGTGGATGCCGAGCACGCTGGTGTACCAGTCGCCGTGGGTCTCGACGTCCTGGACGATGCCGAGCTTGCCGATGCGACCGACCAGGGTCCGGTAGTGTTCCTCGTCGGCGACGGCGGGATCGAGGCCGATCTCGACGTAGCCGGGGAAGAAGGAGTCGTCGAGGGCGTTCCAGGCGGAGGACTCCTCGGGGAAGGTCTCGACGAGCCGGCGGCGCGCCTCGGCGCCGGGCACGAAACGCACCGCCCGGACCTCGTCCATCCCGGCGAGCGCGGCGCGCAGGCGGTCGGCGTCGGCGGGCGAGGCGTCCGGGGCGAGGTAGGCGGTGACCTGGTACTGGTCGGCGCCGCCCCATCGTTCGACCTGGGCGCCGAGCGAGACGGCGACGGTGGCGAGGGCGCCGACGAGGACGAAGGCGACGCTGAGGGTGAGGACCGTGGCCAGGTTGGTCGTCCACTCGTTGCGGAAACCCTGGAACGTGCGGCGGAGGTAGTAGCCGAGGTGCGTCATGGCTGCAGCGCCTCCTGCGAGATCCCCCGGTACCGCACCCCTTCGACGGCGCGGGCGCGGGTGATCTCGTCGACCACGCCGTCGACCAGCGCGACGGTCCGATGGGGTCGCGCGGCGATCAGCATGTTGTCGTGGGTCGCCAGCAGCACCGTCGTGCCCTCGGCGTTCACCTCCTCGAGCAGACTGACCACCATCGCGGCGTTGCCGGCGTCCAGGTTCCCGGTGGGCTCGTCGGCCAGCACGAGGGACGGACGGGTGACGACGGCGCGCGCCACCGCCACGCGCTGCTGTTCGCCACCCGACAGGTCCGCGGCCCGCACGTCCTCGTAGCCGGCGAGTCCGACGCGGTCGAGCGCTTGGCGGACGCGGTCGTAGATCTCGCGCTGGGGCAGGCCGAGGATTTCGAGGGCCAGGGCGATGTTGTCGTAGACCGACTCCTCGTGGATCAACTTGAAGTCCTGCAGGATGACGCCGATGTTGCGCCGCAGGTAGGGAACGGCACCCGGGGAAAGGGCGAGCACGTCCTTGCCGCAGAAGAGGATCGAGCCGGTGTCCGCGGTCTCGGCGCGATAGACCATCCGCAGGAGCGTGCTCTTGCCGGACCCGGACGGTCCGGTCACGTAGACGAACTCCCCGGGTTGGACCTCGAAGGTGACGTCCCGGAACAACGGCTTGGCTGCCCGGTAGCGTTTCGAGACGTGTCGGATTTCCAGGATCGGTTGCGTGCCGCCCGCCGCCATCTCCACCACCTCCGGGTGCTATGTATCCTTCCGGCGGCGGGGGGCCAAATTCCTGGCATCGCGGCATCGCGGGGAATACGGCCGATTCGGGTTTCGCCGGGCGGGGACCGGGTGGATTCGCCGGAAAACGGTTCTGCGGGAATGTCAAGACTTGAATTCGCCTGAACGGGCGAGCGGCGGAGGCGCCTCGACGGCCGGGGAGGTTCGGGGTCTGTGGACGGACGGTGATGTTCCTGTGGACTCCCAGAGGAAATACTGTGGGAATGTACAGGCAACACCTTATGTTGATGGGAAATTCCAGCACGGCCCCAATATCTTGTATTTTCCCTGTTGACACGGCCCACCCGCTTGGAGAGTATCGGGGGCTGTCGGCGCGGTGATTTGAAGGAACGGCCCTGCGGGGCCGAGGGGACCAGAGAGACCAGAAGGGACGGAACGGGGAGGTCGGCGAGGGGCACGTCGCCGGCCCGCGGCAGGGTGGAATCGGCGTCCTTGCGGGCGCCGGGCGGTCGAGGTCGGGTGTCGGTTGCGTGGAGCCTGGGAGAGGGGACGGAGAGGGACATGAGCGTGCAGCGAGCGAACTCGGTGGTGGTGCGGGCGGAGGGGTCGGATCGTCGCGTGCCGGGGGAGTCCGGCGCGCGGGGGACGGCGGCCGGGGGAGGGGCGATGGTGCAGCGGAAGGGTGGGTTGCGGTTCTCGCGGCGCTTCACGACGCAGGGGGTGGACCCGCTGGACGCGGTGCGGTGGGAGAAGCGGGACGCGGCGATCACGAACGAGAAGGGCGAGGTGGTGTTCGAGCAGCGGGGGGGGGAGGTGCCGGCGTTCTGGTCGCCGACGGCGACGAACGTGGTGGTCTCGAAGTACTTCCGCGGTGGGATCGGGACGCCCGAGCGGGAGACGTCGGTGCGGCAGGTGATCCAGCGGGTGGCGGGGACGATTGCCGGCTGGGGCCGCCAGGGCGGCTACTTCGCCTCGGAGACGGACGCGCAGACGTTCGAGGACGAGTTGTCGTGTCTGTTGGTGAACCAGTATGCGGCGTTCAACAGTCCGGTCTGGTTCAACGTCGGCATCGAGGCGCATCCGCAGTGTTCGGCCTGCTTCATCAACTCGGTCGGCGACTCGATGGATTCGATCATGCAGCTGGCGGCGACCGAGGCGATGTTGTTCAAGGGGGGTTCGGGGACGGGTTCGAACCTGTCGGCGTTGCGGTCGCAGCGCGAGCCGTTGTCGCAGGGCGGGCGGGCGTCGGGGCCGGTGTCGTTCATGCGGGGGTTCGACGCGTTCGCCGGGGTGATCCGTTCGGGCGGGAAGACGCGCCGTGCGGCGAAGATGGTGATCCTCAACGCCGACCACCCGGACATCCTGGAGTTCATCCGCTGCAAGGCGGAGGAGGAGAAGAAGGCCTGGGCGTTGATCGAGTCCGGCTACGACGGGTCGCTCAACGGCGAGGCGTACGCCTCGGTGTTCTTCCAGAACTCGAACAACTCGGTCCGCGTCACCGACGAGTTCATGCAGGCCGTGGTCGACGGCGGGACCTGGACGACGCGCTGGGTGCGCAACGGCGAGCCGGCGGACACGTTGCAGGCGCGCGACGTGATGCGGGAGATCGCGGCGGCGGCGCACCTGTGCGGCGACCCGGGGATGCAGTTCGACACCACGATCAACCGCTGGCACACCTGTCCGCAGTCCGGCCGGATCAACGCCAGCAACCCGTGCTCCGAGTACATGTTCCTCGACGACTCCGCCTGCAACCTCGCCTCGCTCAACCTGATGCGGTTCGTCGACGACCAGGGGGCGTTCGACATCGATGGGTTCCGGCATGCGGTCGACATCCTGATCACGGCGCAGGAGATCATCGTCGAGCCGGCGCGCTATCCGACGGAGAAGATCCGCGAGAACAGCGTCCGCTTCCGGACGCTCGGCCTCGGCTACGCCAACCTCGGGGCGCTGCTCATGTCGCGCGGCCTGCCCTACGATTCCGACGAGGGCCGTGCGTTCGCGGCGAGCGTCACGGCGTTGATGACGGGGGAGGCGTACGCGCACTCCGCGCGGCTCGCTTCGCGTCTCGGGCCGTTCGCCGAGTTCGAGCGCAACCGGGCGGACATGCTGCGGGTGATCGACCAGCACCGCGCGTCGCTCGCCGCGATCCCCGCCGCCGTCGCCCCGGGGACGATCCTCGCGGCGGCGCACGAGGTGTGGGACGAGGCGCGGACGCTGGGCGCGGCGCACGGCTTCCGCAACGCCCAGGTCACGGTGCTGGCGCCCACCGGGACGATCGCGTTCATGATGGACTGCGACACGACGGGCGTCGAGCCGGACATCGCGCTGGTGAAGTACAAGCACCGCGTCGGCGGCGGCCGGCTCAAGATCGTCAACCAGACGGTCCCCGCGGCGTTGCGGCGCCTGGGCTACGACGACGCGCAGGTCGCTTCGATCACCGAGTTTCTCGAGCGCGAGGGGACGATCGAAGGGGCGCCCGGGCTGCGCCCCGAGCACCTGCCGGTGTTCGACTGCGCCTTCAAGCCGCTCCAGGGCGACCGTTTCATCTCCCCGATGGGCCACGTCAAGATGATGGCCGCCGTGCAGCCGTTCATCTCCGGGGCGATCAGCAAGACGGTCAACCTGCCCCACGAGGTCACGCCGGAGGAGATCGCCAACGTCTACATCGAAGCCTGGAAGCTGGGGCTCAAGGCGATCGCGGTCTACCGCGAGGGTTCCAAGCGGACCCAGCCCCTGTCGCTCGGCAAGGACCGTCCGGCCGCCAAGCCGGCCGAGGAGCCGGCGGAGCGGAAGTCGGTGCTCCCGGCGCGTTCGGTCCGCCGCCGCCTGCCCGACGAGCGGCAGAGCATCACGCACAAGTTCGCGATCGCGAACCACGAGGGGTACATCACGGTGGGGATGTACGAGGACGGGACGCCGGGCGAGATCTTCGTCAAGATGGCCAAGGAGGGGGCCACGCTGTCCGGGCTGATGGACTCCTTCGCTCTCGCCCTGTCCCTGGCGCTCCAGTACGGCGTGCCGTTGCGCGTGCTGCACGAGAAGTTCAGCCACACGCGGTTCGAGCCGTCCGGGTTCACGCAGAATCCGGAGATCCCCTACGCGAAATCGATCATGGACTACCTCTTCCGCTGGCTGGCCAAGAAGTTCCTGCCGCCCGAGGACGCGGCGGGCGCGCCGCTGCCGGCGGACCAGGTGCCGCTCCCCCTGGACAGCAGCCTGCCCCCGCCCGCGCCCGAGAAGCAGCTCACGCTCGGCCGCTTCGACTCGGTGCCTCCGCCCGCCCCCGACGCGGCGCGCGAGGCGCAGCACCGCACGTACGTGGCCCAGGCCGATGCCCCCTTCTGCCCGAACTGCGGCGACATGATGGTCCGCGCCGGCTCCTGCTACCGCTGCTACTCCTGCGGCGACACCTCCGGCTGCTCCTGACGAGGCTCCGCCCCGGTCGAGTCCGTCCGTGCGTCCGCCGGGGCCTCCCCTCGAGGAGGCCGGGGTCGAGGGTCGGGAGCGTCCCGGTGCGCGCGGCGCGCCGGGAGCTCGGCCGAGGCCGCGGGCGGGTCAGGCGAGCGCCTGGAGCATGCCCTTGAGGAAGTCGTAGAACCGCACCACCGACGGCACGTGCACCCGCTCGTCGGGCGAATGGGCGCCTTCGATCTGCGGGCCGAAGGAGAGCATGTCCATCCCCGGGATGCGGGAGCCGAAGATGCCGGTCTCGAGGCCGGCGTGGATCGCGGTGACCTTGGGTTCCTTCCCGTACATCCTGCGGTAGGTCTCGCGGGCGACCTGCAGCAGTTTCGACGACAGGTCGGGCTTCCAGCCCGGGTAGCCGCCCGTCTGCTCGCAGGCGGCGCCGGCCAGGCGGGCGGCGGCGGCGACGCTGCCGAGCAGGTACTTCAGGGTCGGGGCGACGGACGACCGGCTCGAGGTCACGATGCGCAGCGCGCGCTCCTCGGTAACGGCCACGGCGAGGTTGTTCGAACTCTCGACGAGGCCCGGAATCGCCGGGCTCATCCCGAGCACGCCGTGCGGCAGGATGTGGAGCAGGTCCAGCGCCCGGGAGGTCGTGTTGGCCGCGATCGGCTTCGGCCGCTCTTTCGGCGGTTCCCCGAGCGCCAGCGCCAGGTCCGGCTCGATCCCGGCGTACTCGTCGCGGAACGCGGCGAGCCAGCCGGCGACGAGCGTCCGGAGTTCGCGTTCCTTGCGGGTCGGCACGTACACCGTCGCGAAGGCCTCGCGGGGGATGGCGTTGTGCTTGTTGCCGCCTTCGAGGGCGCCGAGGCGGAGGGAACAGCGGTCGACGGCGTCGCGGAGGACGCGCACGAGCAGCTTGATCGCGTTGGCGCGGTTCTCGAGGATGTTGAGTCCGGAGTGTCCGCCGCGCAGGCCCGTCACCTGGAGGCGGAAGGCCTTGAAGCCCTTGAGCGACGGATCGCGTCGCAGGGGCATCCGCAGCTCGCTGTTGCCGCCGCCGGCGCAGCCGACGTACAGGGTGCCGTCCTCTTCCGAGTCGAGGTTGAGCAGCAGGCGGCCGCGGATCGAATCGGGCGACAGGCCTCGGACGCCGGTCATCCCGCTCTCCTCATCGACGGTCATAACGATCTCCAGCGGGCCGTGGACGGCGGAGGCGTCGTCGAGCAGGGCGAGCGCGGCGGCGACGCCGATGCCGTTGTCGGCCCCGAGGGTCGTGCCGTCCGCCCGCACCCACTCCCCTTCGACCCGGGCGCGGATCGGGTCGCGCAGGAAGTCGTGCACCGTCCCGGCGTTCTTCTCGCAGACCATGTCCAGATGGCCCTGGAGCACGACGATCGGGGCCTGCTCGTGGCCGGCGGTCGCCGGAACGCGCACGACCAGGTTGCCCGTCGCGTCGCGCAGCACGTCCAGCCCGCGCCGGCGGGCCTCGGCCTCCAGGTGCGCCACCACCGCGCTCTCGTTGGTCGAGCCGCGCGGGATGCGGCACAACTCGGCGCAGTGCTTCCAGAGGTACTTGGGCTCCAGGCCTTCCAGTTCCATGGTCGTCTCCTACGGCGCCGTCGTGACCAGGGTCATCGTGAACGTCCCGATCGCTTCCCACGCGTTGACTTCGATCTCGTAGGTCCCGGCCGACAGTTCGTCGCCGCTCCAGGCCTCGGTCGTGCCCGTCTCCCAGTGGCGGGCCACCTCGGTTCCGGTCGCGTCGTAGATGTACACGTCCGGGTCGCCGGTGTCGGCGACGACGCTGCCGTCGAGGCGCACGGCGCCGGTGAACTCGATCTGGAGGAATCGGCTCTCGCCGGCGGCCAGCGGCCCGCCGGTCTGCGCCGGGATCGCCTCGCCCGCGGCGAAGCTGCCGATGCGGTAGGTCGTGGCGGCACCGACCGTCAGATCGAAGGTCGCGCAGCCGCTGAACGAGTCGGCGACGACGTAGTAGGTCGCCGCCGTCGCCCCGCCGTTGCGCAGGACGACCGTCTCGGAAGCCGACGACGAGCGGTCGGAGCCGGCGACGCAGAACGCGCCGATGGTATCGGCGCAGTCGGTCGTGACCCACAGGGCGGCGTCGAAGCCGCCCGAGGTCATCGTCACGCCGACCTGCTGGCCGGCCGGGACGGTGATGCTGAAGAGCAGCTCCTGCCCGTTCGTGTGGTAGCCGGTGCAGCTCGAGCCGTCCCCGGCGGCGTTGTAGAGGGTGCTGCCGGTGCACAGGTCGAGGCCGGTCCGCGTGTCGCCGGGGGAAAGCGCGGTCGCCGCGCAGGCGAACGGGTCGCAGGTCGCCGTGACGGCGTTCCAGACGTAGCCCGCGTCACAGCCGCAGCGGAAGCCCCGCAGGTCGTTGTCGCAGACGCCGTCCGAATGCTCGATCGCCGTGCAGGGGTTGGGCGAGCAGGCGTCCACGTAGCACCGGCCGTCGGACGCGCAGTACAGCCCGCCCGCCGGGTCGTTGCAGTCGGCGTCGACCGCGCAGCCGCGGACCGGCCAGCAGAACTGGACGGTGCCCGCGGTCTCGCAGGTCAGCCCCGCCGGACAATCGGTGTCGGTGGTGCACGCCTGGACGCACACCTCGTAGTCGTCGTACCCGTCGGAAAGGATGACGCCGACGCTCCCGGCGTCGCCCGTGCACGGGGAGCCCTCGGCGACGAAATCGGGTCCGGCGACCTGGTAGCAGCTCCCGTAGCCGTACGGAGCGCAGAACGTGTCCCCTCCCGGCGTGCCGGTGCCGGGGCAGTCGGCGTCGGCCTCGCAAGGGTCGCCCCAGCCGGTGCCGGCCGGATAGCAGTGGGCGCCGCCGGGCACGTAGGTCGCGGGATCGCAGGCGCCGCAGACCGCGCACGCGCCGCCGCAGCCGCCGGTCGGGTCGCAGACCCGATGCAGCGACGAGCAGTCGAGGTACGCGCAGTCGTCGTAGACGCAGGCCGCCGCATCATCGTCGAGGTGCCGTCCGTCGGGACACGTGCACCAGCCCTGCGAGTCCTCGATGTCGCAGTAGCCGGTCGAGACGCACTGCGCGTCGTCGGTGCAGTTGCCCCAGCAGACCCCCTCGGTCGCCGTGCTGCCGAGCGGCACGCAATCGTAGCCGGGGCGGCAGTCGGAGCCGCCGACGGTGCAGTCCGCCGCGCAGAACACCAGCGTGCCGGCACTCACGCAGGTGCCGGCGTCGCAGGTGTCGTCGGGGTTGCAGTCGGTGGCGCAGTAGCCGCCGGCCAGCCCCGTCGCGAATTCCGTGAAGCAGTACCCGGCCGCGCAGTCGGCGTCCGAGAAACACCGCCCGCCGACCGGCTGCGGCACGAGCACGCAGCTTCCGGCGCCGTCGCAGGTCTCGTCGGCCGCGCAGCGGCTCACGCAGGTCGTGCCCTCGCAGACCATGCACTCGTCGGTGTCGCAGGCCGGATCGCAGGTCGGCGGAACGTCGGCATCGGCGTCCGCATCCGCATCCGCATCCGCGCCTCCATCCGGCTCCACGTCGGCTTCCGGCTCGACGTCGGCTTCCGGCTCCACGTCGGC
>JAAZOP010000480.1 GCA_012797735.1 Myxococcales bacterium | reverse complement strand
GCGGTGGGGGCGGCGGTGGAAGCGGCGGTCCGCGGGGGGGCGGGCGGGATGCCGGCGGGGGCGGTGGTCGAGGTGGTCCGGACCGTGGCGGAGTCGCCGGGCGCCGCTGCGTGGGGTGCGGCGGCGTTCGCCGGGCGCGGGGGCGCGGGGATGCCCGTGCTGCGGCGCGGCTAGGGCGGGGAGCGGAGACGGGCGATGTCGGAGTTCCTCGGCTGGCTGGGCGAGCTGTGGCGGACGATGGGCTTCGAGAACCTCGTCTGGCAGCAGCCGGTGATGTGGTTGATCGGCGGGCTGTTGATCTTCCTGGCGATCCGGTTCGAGTTCGAGCCGCTGTTGCTGATCCCGATCGGGCTGGGGGCGATCGCGGTGAACGTGGCGCCGGAGCTGGTGGCGCCGCCGGAGGGGGACGCCGCCGGCGGTCTGTACCACTACTTCATGTACGGCATCCACCTGGAGCTGTTCCCGCCGCTGATCTTCCTCGGGGTCGGCGCGCTGACCGACTTCGGCCCGCTGATCGCGGCGCCGTACACGTTCCTGCTCGGCGCCGCCGCGCAGCTCGGCATCTTCGTCACGGTGGTCGGCGCGGTGCTGCTGGGGTTCACGCACCAGGAGGCGGCCTCGATCGGGATCATCGGCGGGGCGGACGGGCCGACGACGATCTTCACGACGGCGAAGCTGGCGCCGCACCTGTTGGGGTCGGTGATGGTCGCGGCCTACTCGTACATGTCCCTGGTGCCGGTGATCCAGCCGCCGATCATCCGGCTGTTGACGACGAAGCGGCAGCGGACGATCCGGATGGAGCAGCTCCGGCCGGTCTCGCGGCGGGAGCGGGTGTTGTTCGCGGTGGTCTCGATGGTGCTGTGCTCGCTGGTCGTCCCCGCCGCGGCGGCGCTGTTCGTGATGCTGATGCTGGGCAACCTGCTCCGCGAGGCGCTGGTGGCGGACCGGCTGAGCAAGGCGGCGCAGAACGAGATCATCAACATCGTGACGCTGCTGCTGGGCACCTGCGTCGGCATGAACATGCACCACTCGATGTTCCTCACCTGGGGTTCGCTCAAGATCCTGCTGCTCGGAGCCGTCGCCTTCGCGTTCGCCACCGCGGGCGGCGTGCTGCTCGGCCAGTTGATGTGCCGGCTCACCGGCGGCAAGGTGAACCCGATGATCGGGGCGGCGGGGGTCTCGGCGGTGCCGATGGCGGCGCGGGTGGTGCAGCGGATGGCCAGCGCGGAGGACCCCGAGTGTTTCGTGCTGATGCACGCGATGGGGCCGAACGTGGCCGGCGTGATCGGCACGGCGGTGGCCGCCGGGGTCCTGATCGCGGTCCTGCAGTAGTCGGCGGCCGGGCGATCCGGGCCGGGGGGCAGGGAGCGAGGCCGGTCGTCCGGGCGCACCGTCGGGCGGGGCGGCGGGGCGCCGAAGTTGAAGCTTCGCGCCGGCCGCACGTATATTGGCGGCGACGATGAGGCACCTCCGACGATTCCGCGTGTTCCTGCCGCTGGCGGCCGCGGCGGCCTGCGGTCCGGCGATCGCGAACGTGTCCGCCGCCGCGGATGCCGGTCCGGTCGGCGCGACGCCCGAGGCGACGGAGCCGGCGGGCGAGGGGGACGCCGCCGCGGAGGCGCTGGCGCGGGCCCGCGAGGCCTACGCCGCGGGAGATCCGGCGGCGG
>JAAZOP010000479.1 GCA_012797735.1 Myxococcales bacterium | reverse complement strand
CGGCGGCGGCGGCGGGTGCGGCGGCTCCGTGTCGGGAATCCACGTCGTCGCCTCCTCCGGCGCCGCGCGGAGCTACGTCGACGAGTTGGCGGCGGCGAACACGATCGACGCCCTCGCCTCGCCGGGCATCGGCGGCGCCGGCGGCTTCTCTCCGGGCGCCTCCGGCACGCCCGGCGCCAGCGGCACCGCGGAGGCCGTGCGTCTGGTCATCGAGTAGGCGGGGAAGCCTGCATCGGGGCGGCGGAGCCCCTCCGCGAAGACGACGGCGCCCGCGCAGGAGGCGGAGTTCCGGGCGGGGTTGACATCGCCCTTTCTTTCGACTTTGCATCCTTCCCGGCCGGGACCACCCCGGCCGGTTGAGGAAAGGAAGGACCTGCGATGGATCTCGAGAAGCTGCGCGGGGCGCGCGCCACCATGCAACTGCCGAAGTTGCCGGCCCGGGGCCGGCTGATCAACGTCGCCGATGTGCTCAGGGAGGTGGGCACCGACGTCGCGGACGACAAGGTGGTCGAGGCGTTCCGCCGGATCGATGTCGTCTACCGCACGTTGTGCTCCATTCTGTACAACTACGTGCCGCTTTCCGGGCATCCCGGCGGGAGCATCTCGTCGGGCACGTTCGTGGAGGGGATCGTCTTCGGCGGGATGGACTACGACCTGGGCGACCCGCTGGCCGGCGATGCCGACCTGCTCGTCTACGCGGCCGGCCACAAGGCGATGGGCCTGTACGCGATGTGGGCGTTGCGCGACGAGCTGGCGCGCATCGGCGATCCCGGGCTGCTGCCGAAGGAGACGAAGTTCCGCCTGCGGCTCGAGGACCTGCTCGGGTTCCGCCGCAATCCGACGCAGGCCACGCCGCTGTTCCGGCGGCTCGAGGCGAAGGCGCTGGACGGTCATCCGACGCCGGCCACGCCGTTCGTCGCCGTGGCGACCGGCGCCTCGGGCGTCGGCGTCGCCTCGGCCTTCGGCCTGGCGCTGGGGGCGATGGACTGGTTCGGCAAGAACCCGCCGCGGGTGCACGTCGTCGAGGGCGAGGGCGGGATGACGCCGGGGCGCGTTTCCGAGGCATTCGCCGCGGCGGCGTCGGCGCAGCTCTCCAACATCGTGATGCACGTCGATTGGAACCAGGCGTCGATCGATTCCGACCGGGTGTGCGCGGAGTGGGACCGGCCGGGCGAGTACGTGCAGTGGAATCCGATCACCTTCGCCGCGGTCCACGACTGGAACGTGCTGTTCGTCCCGGACGGTCGCGACTACCGCCAGGTGCTGGCGGCCCAGGCGCTCGCGACGTCGGGACTCTCGGACCAGCCGACCGCCGTCGTCTACCGCACGATCAAGGGGTACAACTACGGCATTCAGGGGCGGAAGTCGCACGGCGCCGGCCACAAGTTCTGCTCGCCGGAGTTCTACGCGACGCTGGACGAGTTCGCGAAGGAGTTCGGCGTGCCCTTCCCGCATCCGTCGTGCCAGGAGGCCGACGACCACGAGTCGCTCGAGACGGCGTTCTGGGAGATGCTCGGCGTGATCCGCAAGACGCTGGAGCAGGAGCGGACGCTGGCGGCGTTCGCGGCCGAGCGGCTGGCGGGGTCGCGGAGCCGGCTGCGGAGCCTGCGGCGGGCGCCGCGCCCCGGCGCCCCGCAGCTCGAGAAGGTCTACGACGCGAAGGCGGTGCGGGCCGACGCCCCGCCCCCGGAGCTGGTGCTCAAGCCGGGGACCTCGACGACGCTCCGCGGAGCGGTCGCCGACGTCCTGCGCTACCTCAACCGGACGACCGGGGGGGCGTTCTTCGGCTGCGCCGCGGACCTCTACGGCTCGACTTCGATCTCGAACCTCGGCGCCGACTTCCCGCAGGGGTTCTACAACGCGGCGTCCAATCCGCAGGCGCGGATGATCGCGGTGGGGGGGATCTGCGAGGACGCGATGGGCGCGATGATGGCCGGCCTGGCGGCCTACGGCCACCACATCGGGGCCACCTCGTCCTACGGCGCCTTCATCGCCGCGCTCGAGCACGTCGCGGCGCGGCTGCACGCGATCGGCCAGCAGATGCGCCAGGAGCTGACGGGCGAACCGTACAAGCCGTTCGTGATGGTCAACGCGCACGCCGGGATCAAGACCGGCGAGGACGGCCCGACGCACGCCGATCCGCAGGCGCTCCAGCTCCTCTCCGAAAACTTCCCGCGCGGCACCGTGATCACGCTCACCCCGTGGGAACCGAACGAGGCGTGGCCGCTCCTGATCGCGGCGCTGCACCACCGTCCGACGCTGATCGCGCCGTTCGTCACGCGGCCCAACGAGAAGGTGCCCGACCGCGCCGCGCTCGGGCTCCCGCCGGCGACGGCCGCCGCCGAGGGGCTCTACGCGCTGGTGAAGCCGCAGGGCAGGTCCCGCGGAACGCTCGTGCTCCAGGGCAGCGAGGTGGCGATCGAGTTCGTCCACGGGGTGCTGCCCGAGTTGCGCAAGCAGGGGATCGATCTGTGGGTCTACTACGTGGCGAGCGCGGAGCTGTTCGACTTGTTGCCCGTCGCCCGCCAGCGCGAGATCTTCCCGGAGGAGCGGGCGCGGGAGGCGATGGGGATCACCGGCTTCACCCTCCCGACGCTCTACCGCTTCGTGACCTCGCAGGAAGGTCGGGACCGCTCGCTGCATCCCTTCAAGGCCGGCCACTACCTCGGCTCGGGCAAGGCCCACAAGGTGCTCGAGCAGGGCGGCCTGCACGCCCAGGGAATCCTCGCCGCCGTCCTCGACTACGCCAAGTCCCGCGGCTAGCCCCCCGATCGGTCCGTTCCGCCCGCGGTCCCGCGCGGCGCCGCGGCGGGAAGAGGCTCCCGAGGCACCTTTTCCGGGCCGGGCCCGGCGGCCGATGAAAGGGCGCGGTCGGTATCGGGGCGCGCCCGCAGGCGGTGGATCGCCCAGGCGAAACTCCAGGCGAGCGCCGCGCCGGTCGTGCACATCAGCTCCTGGACCACCGTGATGCGGTAGCGAGCCGACGGGTCGAGCAGGTCGCCGCAGAGGTACGCCACCTGCAGGAAGACCTTGAACAGCAGCACGGCCATGCCGCCCAGCACCAGCGCCCGCGCCGCCTTCCGGTCCGGGCAGCGCGCCAGCACGTACGCCGCGGGCGCGGCGATGCAGCCGAAGTACTTGACCAGCGACAGCAGCAGCACCTGCAGCGCGCGGAGCGCCTGGACGGGCGAGTTCCAGATCACGGTCCAGGCGAAGGTGAAATCGATGCTTCCCATCCGGTACGCGGGCACCGCGACCCACGCCGTGACGAAGGCCAGCGCCGCGCCGAGCGCGGCGAGCACCAGGGCG
>JAAZOP010000478.1 GCA_012797735.1 Myxococcales bacterium | reverse complement strand
GGGTCGCCGCCGCCGCCAGCGCCTCGAGCAGTTGGCCGATGGTGAACGGCTTCTGCAACACGCCGGGTCCGTCGTCGCCGGGTTCCGCCGCGGCGTCCAGTGCGGCCCAGGAGTCGCCGGCGGCGGCGAAGACCACCGGGAGGCCGGGGCGCACCGCGCGCAGACGTTCCGCCAGCGCGCGCGGTCCGTCGGGGTCGACGTCCGTGTCGACCAGACACGCGGCGAAGCGCCTGGCGCGCAGGGCCTGGAGCGCGGAATCGACGGACGACACGGCGATCGGCGCGACGTGCCAGAAACGCCGCAAGACCTCGTCGACCAGCCCGGCCGCCTCAGGGTCGGGCTCGACGAGCAGCAGGGAGAAGTCGGGAGGAGCCGGCGGAACCTGGCGGAAGATGCCGGTGTCGAGGCGCCGGACCTCCTGGATCGAGGAGACGGGCAGGCGGATCTCGACGGTGGTCCCGCGGCCGGGCTGGCTGTCGAGGCGGATCGCCCCTCCCGCTTCCTGCTCGACGATGCGGCGGCAGAGCGACAGTCCCAGCCCGGTCCCCGCCTCCCCGCCCTCGCCGCCGCGGCGCGTCGTGAAGAACGGGTCGAAGGCCCGCGCGCGCGTCGCCTCGTCCATGCCAGGGCCGTCGTCGATCACTTGCAGCAGCAGGGAGCCGTCGTCCGCCCGACCGACCACGCGCACGTGTCCGTCGCGACGGATCGCCTGCACGGCGTTGCGCAGGAGGTTGAGCAGGACCTGGGAGAGCCGGGTCCGCCGGATGCGGGCCTCCAGCCCGTCCGGGACCTCGACCGTCAACTCGATCGAACGACGGGCGCACTCGGCCGCCATCATCCGCGCCGCGTCGCGGGCGACGGCGGCGACGTTGGCGGCCGCGCGGTCGTCCTGCCCGCGGGCGATGCCCATCAGGTCGGCGACGATGCGTTGCGCCTTCAGCGCGCCCGCCTGGATGCGGTGCGCCTGCTCGGACAGGTCCTCGAGCGTGCAGTCCGGCCTGGGCAGGGCGATCAGCTGGCTCCAGCCGATGATCGTGGTCAGCACGTTGTTGAGTTCGTGCGCCGTCTCGGCCGCCATCTGCCCCAGCAGCGCCAGCCGTTCGTGACGCCGCTCGAGCGCCTGCTCGCGCACGCGCCGGTTCGGCAGGCGCAGGACGACCAGCGCGTCGCCCGGGGGAGCGGCGCGCTGCGGCAGCACCAGCACCTCCAGGTCGTCCCCCTCGGGCTCGGCCGGGGATGCGTACTTGCGCAACAACCGGCCCGCCCGCACCGCCTCGAGGACCGCCTCGCGCAGATCGACGGGACGCGCGACCCCCGCCGCGAGCCGGTCGAGCAGCGGGCCGAGGGTGTCCGGCGCGGCGCCCGGCCCGAGCGCCTGGCGGAGGCGCTCGTTCGTCGCCACCACCGCCCCCGACCGCTCGACCAGGGCAGCCGGCTCGGCGCACACGGCCAGCAGGGCGGTCCGTTCGTCCATCCGCTACTCTTGGTTGTAGATCACCACGGCGTCGCTGAGGTGGATCGCGGGCGAGCCGGCCAGCGTCACCGACGCGCCGCCGAAGAAGACCGCGTCCCCCGTCGCCGTGGCCGTCCCGGCGGGGAACAGCGCGGCGACCGGGTAGGCCGTCGCCGGCAGCGTCGCGTCCTTCTGCGCCGTCGTCGTGCTCTCGTTCCAGGTCACCCGGTGGGCCGCGCGCGTCGCCGCGAAGTCGAAGCCGTTCGCCCCGCCGACGACGAGCGCCGAGCCGTCCCCGAGCGTGACGGCGGCGCCGAGGATGTGGGGCGCGTCGGAAGCGGGATCCCAGCCGGAGATCGAGTCCAGGCTCGTGGTGGCCGTCGCGCGGTTGATGACGTACGGCGGCGAGACGGACGGCGGGCACCACCACAACCCGGTTTCCGTGTCGTACGTCGGCGTGTAGGTGTCCTCGGTTTCGTCGTGCGCGCACCGCGGGCCGACGCTTCCCACGACCAGATGCACCCGCGGGGCGGCCACGTTGTTCAGCGGCGTGATCGCCGGCAGCAGGAAGTTCTTGTTGGCGTGCGAGGTGCCCCCGCCGAACGGCGAGCCCGCGGTCGCGCCGTCCTGCCAGATCGTGAAGACATCCGTGTCGTTGGCCGCGGCCAGAGCGCCGCCCACGATCCAGAGTTCCGGCGAGTCGTCGTAGTGCATCCTCGCCACGCCGGCCATCGCGCGGGGCTTCAACAGGCTTCCCGTGCTCAACTCCGAAACGCCGGTTCCCGAATCCCAGTTTTCCCAGGTCATCGAGGGGCGCGTGGCAGGCGCCGGGGAGGGGTCGACCCCGCCCAGCAGGACGACCCGCGGCGGAGCGAAGGGGTCGGGCGCGGGCCACAGCGCCGCCACCGAGAACAGTCGCGGCGTCGCCAGGTTCCCGAAACCGGTGAATCCGCCGCGACCGGGATCGCCGTCGCGGTTCGGATTGTCCTCCAACGCGTTGCGGTTCGGCTCGAACAGCTCGAACGTCGTGAGCAGCCCCTTCGCCTCGACCCGCGGCGAGACCGGCACCAGCCCCGGGAACCAGCCGCCGTCGGGCAGCGGCGTGAAGGTCAACACCGCCGCGTCCACGCCGCCGGCCAGCAGCACGCGCCCGTCCGGCAGCGCCACGGCGCTGTGGAACGCGCGCCCGGTCGGCTCCCCGAGCGGCTCGCGCAACTCGTAGACCCGCCCGCTCCCCGGCACCAGCACGAAGGCCTTCGGCGTGGCCATCAGGTAGAAACAGACCGAGCCGTCCGCGACGTCCGGAACGTGCGCGCGGCAGTTGGCCAGCGTCAACGGGACGGCGGAGTCGAACCCGCCGGCGATCAGCACGCGCCCGTCCGGCAGCCCCGTGACCGACGCGCCCAGACGCCCTCCCGCGAAGCTCTCCGGGGCCTGCAGCACCGCCGGGTCGAAGG
The DNA here is from genome assembly GCA_012797735.1 of Myxococcales bacterium. GTDB lineage: Bacteria > Myxococcota_A > Polyangia > DRWM01 > JAAZOP01 > JAAZOP01. The sequence goes on along the minus strand of JAAZOP010000478.1, from coordinate 20,365 downwards.
TCGAGAACTGGTTGACCGGCGTCAACGTCACCGTCAAGAAGCGCCGCTCCCCCTTGGTCAGCCGCAGGCCGAGGAACTTCGCCGAGTAGAGCGGCGTCTCGTCCGGACTGGGGAACATCGTCGCCTTGATCTCGACCTTGAGGTCCGTGTCGTACGGAAGCCCGGTGACCGCATACTCGGGACGCCCGTCTCCGTCGAGGTCCGCCGTCTGGTCGAACAGCCCGCGCTCGAGCACGTCGCCGCCGTCCGGCCGGCCGATCGGGATGTAGGAGCTGAGCAACCTGCAGTCGCCGTCCAGCGGCGCGATGCAGACGTTCAGGAATCCGCCGAGGAGCGAGTCCGGGATTGCAGAGGACACCCCCTCGTCCGTCAGGAACTGCAGGCGGACGCCCAGCGGCTGGACCGCGTCGCCCTCGTCCTGCCGGCAGGCCGGCAGAAGCACCGCACACCCCGCGACGAGACTGGCCGCGACTCGAAGATGAAGCTTCATGGCGGGAAGTCTAGGACATGGTTCCGGGGGGAGTCAAACGAGCCGGGCGGCGGAACCGGGCGTCGGGACGGCCGGATTCCGGCGCGGTCAGCGCGTGCAGTCGACCAGTTCGAGCAGCTCGTCCCCGCGGTGATACTGCTCCTCCGGCGGATAGCCGATCCCCTCCAGGATGTTGTAGAGCTGCGTCCGGATGTCGCCCAGCGTCTCGTTGCGCCGGTCGGCGGCCGCCGGCGATTCCTGCACGCAGACGTACTTCGGAACGCCGCAAGCGTCGAACGGTTCGCAGTACGGATTCCACGCCGTCGCGGCCTGGAGGCCCGCGTCCCCGTACAGCCCGCGCCCGCCGATCAGAACCAGCCGCACGTCGGCCGCCCGGCTGTCCAGCACTGCGGCGTAGGGATCCGGCCCGCGCCGGCCGAAAACCGTCACGTCGCCCGCGTATCCCACCGCCAGACGCCCGACCCGCGCCTCCAATCCCACCGCCATCGCCGCCTCGACCGTGGCCATCCGCCACAGGCGTTCCGGCGTCAGCGCCTCGACCCCCACCGCCTGCCCGTAGGCCCAGCCGAATCGCATCTCGGACAGCATCTCGTCCTCGCCCGACGGGGTCCAGTCCGGCGCGATCGCCACGGTCAACCCCTCGGTCGCGAGAAACTCCCCGATGGGCGCGGTCCGCCCGTACAAGCCCCAGTTGCTCGACGGCGACCAGACGATGCTGGCCCGCGCCGCCCGGGCTTCCTCGATCTGGGCGGGAGTCATCGTCAGACAGTGAATCAGCAGCGACGTCGGCGGGATCAGCAGCGAAGTGCCGGCATGGCGGTTGGGTCGGGGGTCGCGGCCGGCGAACGAGTCGAACTCCTCGAGCACGCCGTCGCCGTCGTATCCCTCCGTCATGTGCACCGCCAGCCGCGTCGTCGGATTCGTGGGCGCCGAGAAGGACGCCACGTAGTCGGCGGCCTCCGCGTCGGTGATGTCCCGCACCGAGGCGATCGTCGTGCGCATGTGGTCGTAGCCCAGGCCGTGGTAGTGGTCGGCGTTTCGCACCCCCCAGTTCACGCAGGCCTGTTGGTAGGACTGCCCCTGCACGGTCGTCGTCCCGTGGATCAGCGACCGCAATTCGCCCCACTTCGCCGCTGGACAGTAGTGGGTCCCCGCGCTGCGGTGGGCTGCGTACGGCAGGATGTGCGCCTCGTACTGCGGGTCGTCCGCCCATTCGTAGCGGTTCCGGAACAACCGCGGCGGGTCCGGCACCCACTCCGGCAGGAAATTGTAGGCGATGTGGTTGTGCGCATCGATCAGCCCCGGCGAGATCACGCCGTGGGTGTCCACCCATGTGGCGCTCGAGGCGCCCGGGGCGCCGCCGCAGTCGGCCGCGACGCAGGCGATGTTGCCGTCGCCCGCGACGTACACCTCGCCGGGGTCGATCGCCCGGTCCGGCGCCAGCACCACTCCCCGCAGCACGATCCCGCCCGTGCCCACGCGCAAGACCTCGGCCGGCGGCGCCGCGGACGTGCCGAAGTGCACCGCCACGTACCCGTCGAAGCCGCCGTCCGCCTCGGGCGGCGCGTCGGCATCGGCATCGGCGTCCGGCCCCGGCGCGTCGGCATCAGCATCGGCGTCCGGCCCCGGGATGTCGGTCTCGATGCCGCCATCTGCGTCGCTCTCCGGTCTGCCCCCGTCGTCCGCCGGCGTGTCCTCGTCCCCACACCCCGCGGCGAGCGCCAGACCCGCCAGCACGACCCCAGCAACCAGGCGCAAACGCGGCATCCGGACCTCCCGGCGCCCATCGCGCGTGGGAGCGCGGGACGCCGCGCATCAGGATAGCCGCCGGGCTCCGTCGCGTCACGCGGTTCTTGCGGGAATCATCCGCGACGAGCCGCAACACGCGGGACTCTTCCCGCGATGACCCCCGCGCCGGCCGGCTCGACCGCGCCGGCAAGGAGGCACCCGATGAGAATCCTGCGAACGGCGTGGCTCGCCGCCGCCGGCACCGTGGCGCTCGATTGCGCGGAGGCGGAACCGCCGGCGGCACCGTGCGGTGCTCCGGCCGACGAGGCCGGGAGCGGCGGCGTCGCCGCCCCGGCGGAAGCCGTCTCCTCCCCGCAGGCGGCGGCAACACCCGGCGACACCCTCGCCGCGGTCCCCGGTGGAGCGACCTGGTCCCTCGTTCCCGCCGCTCCTCCCGGCGACCTCGAGACCCTCGGGGACGGCACCGGCCCTGTGCCCTGGATCGCGGCGCTCGACGAACTGTACCGTCGCGCGGTCGACGTGTGGGTCCCCGTGGCGCTCCCCGACGCGGGCCACCCCTATGCGGTCTGGGGCGCCTCCCCCGAGGACGTCTGGGCCGTGGGGCGGGACGGGCGCGCCTGGCACTGGTCGGACGGTCGGTGGCGCGAGTCGGAGACCCGCGTCGAGCGCGCGCTGCTGGCGGTCTGGGGCGCGGCGGGCGGTGAAGTCTGGGCGGCAGGGGAGGGCGGGACGCTGCTGCGCTTCGACGGCGCGGACTGGTTCCGCGTCGTCGCGCCGACCGACCGCGCGCTGCGCGCCGTGCACGGCACCGCGCCCGACGACGTCTGGGCGGCCGGCGACGACGGGACGCTGGTGCACTGGGACGGCGTCCGCTGGACCGCCTACGACTCCGGAACCGATCGCGGCCTGCGCGGCATCTGGTGCGCCGCGCGCGACGACGCCTGGGCGGTGGGCGCCGAGGGGACGATCCTGCACTGGGACGGCACCGGCTGGTCCGTCGTCGAGTCCGGCACGTCGGCCAACCTCGCCGCGGTCGCCGGACGCCGTGCCGACGAGGTCTGGGCGGTGGGCGCCGAAGGGACCGTCCTGCGATGGGACGGCGCGCGCTGGTCCGAGGAGCCGAGCCCCTGTCCGCCGACCCGCTCGTTCTTCGATGTGACGGTCTCCGAGACCGGTGACGTCTGGGCTGCCGGCTCCTGCCGCCTGCTGCGCCGCGACCGCTGATCCGGGGCGTCGCGGTGCGTCCGTCAGGAGGCGCCGCCGGCCTCGCGGGCGAACGACGGCGCCGGCACGAGCCGGTAGCGGGTGCCCGAGCAGTCCTCGGGCTCGCGGATGCCCCGCAGCACGCCGTCCTCGATCTCCGGCAGCGCCTGGTAGACTCCGGTGCCCACCGGCACCGCGCCCGCCTCGACCTGCGCCTCGACCCAGGCGTTGCACGCGCCGCAGTCCGAAACCCATGCGTAGAGATCTTCGACGTCGCCGTCCGGCCCGACCTGCGAGACGACGACGTGCGACTGGCAGCAGCAATCGTGCACCCGCACGGCGACGCGGCGCCCGTCCGGCAGCCTCGGCGTCAGGAGTTCGGTTCGACCCTCGCCGTCGACGATCGCCTTCTCGTAGCCGCGAGGCGTGCTCGCGGCGAGCCACCACGCCGAGCTGTCGCAGTAGCCGATCTCGACCACGTACTCGGGCCGGCCGTCGCCGTTCAGGTCATCGATCGGCCTGGGACAGTCGGCGCCGGGGATGCAGACGTCCTCCTCGCCGTCGTCGCCGGAGGCGTAGCGGGCGTGGGCCAGGCGCAACTCGCGATCTTCCCGGTTCCGCATCGCCATCAACTCGGCCGGCAGATCCGGGTCGCACGGTTCGCCGTCGCCGATGTCCGGCTCGGCGGCCGATCCGGTGGCGAACGCTTCGGGACGCCCGGCATCCTCCTCGACCGGCCCTTCCGCGCCGGGGACGTCGCTGCGGGAGGCGTCGACGGTGTCGTCGCTGCTCCGGGCATCCGGTGCTTCCGCCTTCGTCACCGGCGCCTCTTCCGGTGCGTCCTCCGCCGCCGGCCGGGCGTCCGCCGCGGTGGCGTGGACCGCGAGCGCCTCTCCGTTCCGCGATGCGTTGCCGGACTTGGCGCGGCAGCCGGAGAACACCGCCCACGCGAAGGCGACGGCGCCGGCGGCCCGCAGCCCGCGCGAGACGGGGGCGACGATCCACGTACGGTCTTCCGATCGCATGCCGGCAACCCTCCCCGCCGCCAACGCTGCCCGTTCCCGCCGGGAAGCGCAAGGCTGGCGACCCGTGCGGCCTGTGGCCTGACGGGGCGCGGCCGCGCCGCCCGGAGGCGGTCGGACGCCACGCCGGCCCGGACGGGAAACCGACCATCGCCTCGGCCCGACACAGGCTGAGTCGTGCCCGCGCCCGCGCGGAGCCCTCGATGGTATCGTCGCCCCGGAGAGAGGCGGTTCCGGCACGGCGGTGTCGAATCGAGGCTCACCAGAGATAGCCGAACGACGCGCTGGGGATGAAGATCATGTACTGGCCGACCGGATGGTCCCACCACAGGTCGGACATCGGGAAGTGGAGGCCGATGTCCGCGACGAACCGCTGTCCGTGGAACCGGATGCCGAGCAGCAGTGCCGGCACGTTGACGTCCTCGGCGTCCGACCGCTCCAGCTCCGTGACGGCGTGCGTCGAATTGTCACGACAGACTCCGGCTGGATCGACCGTGCTGCCCTCCGGACAGGAGAAGGAGTCGAGGGCGGTGACCGCGAAGTGCTCGAAGCCGAGCAGCAGGCGGGCGAAGCCGGCGAGGGCGATCGAGCCGTAGACGTACGGCATGACGACGAGGTCGGTGTCGTACGGATTGGTCCGGCAGACCTGATCGGTCGTGTCGGCCGTCGTCATGTCGTCGAAACACTCCTCGGCGGGCCAGAACAGCGATGGGATCAGCAGCAGGCCGGCGTCCAGCTCCGCCAGGTCGTTCCAGAGGCTGAACAGGGGTCCGAGGCCGATGAACATCATGTATTCCATGCCGGCGGCGCTCATCGGCCAGAAGGACTTGTAGAACGGGAACGCGATCTCGGCGAACGCGGCGACCGACAGGTAGTCGTTGTGGTAGAAGGCGTACTTGGCCGTGAGCGAGAGGGTGAAGAACGTGAGGCCGCCGCCGACGTCGGCGTCCCCGTTGATGCCGTACTGGACGCTGAACAGGCCGCCGTAGCCCGGAAAATGCGCGTAGACGTCCCCGTCCCGCAGCGGGCGCGCGACGGGCACCGGGCCGGCATGCGTCCAGCCGGGGTCCGAGACTCCGGCGGTCCCGGCGGGCGCCGGAAGCGGCGCGGGCTCCACGCCGGTGTTCGTCGCCGGCGGCGGGAGGTCGGCCGGACCGGCACCCGGCGCGGCGGCCGGCGGAGGCAACGGCTGCGTTCCGGTCGCGGCGGGACCGCTCGCCGGCGATGCGGCGGGCGCCGGGGACGTCGTCCCCCCGGCCGGCGCGTCCTGTGGCGGCGTCGGGTTCGCCGGGGCGGTCGTCGCGTTAGGCACCACGATCGGCGGCGTGACGATGCCGCTCGACTCCGCCGGCGCGGTCGCCCCGGGATCCCCGGGCGCGACCGGCGTGACCGTCACGATCGGCGGCACGCCCGGGTCGACCGGTTCCGTCTGCGCCGCCGCGGGGACGGCGACCGCCGCGATCGCGGCGACCCATACCCAGCAAGACCATCCGGACCTGGGACGCATCGGTTCACCTCCACACCGCCGGACTCTCGTCACCGCTCCGCGCCGGAATCTCGGCGCCGGCGAAGCGTACCATAGGATGCCGCGGCCGATGGGGCAAGCCGGGCGCCTGCCGGCCGACCCACCATGGCGCGGCCAGGGGCTGCCACCCAACGCGACCCTGGGCCGCGCGTCCAGAGTCAAGGGTCGAGAGTTTCGTCGCGGGCCGCGACGAATTCGGAAGGCAGCAGATCAGAACGGGTAGTTCGGAATGCACCCGGCCCACGACGCGCTGCTGTAGTGCACCGACATCACGGGGTCGATGTTCTCGTAGTTGAAGTGGCAGCTCGCCGTCGTCGGCGAGACCACGATCGGCGTGACGCTCACGATCGACCGGTGGCACGAGTTGGGGATCGAGACGCCGTGCGCGTTGAGGAAGTCGTTGCCGTAGATCGCCAGCCCGCGCGCCGCGATGTACAGCGCGTTCATCGCGTTCACCACCGCGTTGCGCGTGATCAGCCCGCTCGTCGTTCCGTCCACCAGCGTCCCGTACGGCGTCTCCGGATACCACCCCTCCGAGGCGATGTAGAGCCCCGAGCCGCAGGCGCGCAGCGGGCCGCAGTCGACCGAGTTGCCCGAGACGTCGACGTCCTCGTAGCAGCCCGAGGTGGTCGGCCACTTGTGGATCATGATCGCGGCGAACGCGCCGCCGGCCGGGTCGTCGGTGTGGCGCACCGTGTTGTTGCGGATCGTGCAGGCGCGACAGCCGCCGAAGATGAGGTCGATGTCCGTGTTGTCGATGAACGTGTTGCCGGAGAAGTCCGACCGGCTCGGGTCGTGGACGGTCAGGCCGTCCGACCACAGGTTCCGCACCGTGTGGCGGCCGTTGTAGGCGAACGTGCTGTCGCGGATCGCCACCCCGGTGACGCCGGCGCCGGTGACGAGGAACCCCGTGCCGCAGAGCGCGTACTTCGAGACGCCCGCGCGGAACGTGCAGTTCGAGCACTGGAACGTGGCGTTGAAGCCGTAGGCGTTGTCGGTCAACGTCGAACACTGGTCGTAGGCGTGCGTGCCCCCGCGGTTCTGCCGGTTGCCGTGGAGCACCAGGTGGTCCACCGTCACGGCCGCCGTGGCGAAGAACGCCCCGAAGCGGGCGTCGAACGCGGGCAGCAGGAACAGCTCGGCGCAGCCGTGGGCCGCGTCCGCGGTGCAGGGCGCGGTGTCGGCCCGGCCGCGCGTGCCGAGCGTGATCGCCCGGTCGAGACGCAGTTGGGCGGCGAGCGAGTACCGGCCCGGCTCCAGTTCCAACGTCCCGCCCTCGGGGGTCCGGTCGATGCACGCCTGCAACGCGGCGCTGGCATCGAGGTCCGTGTCCCGGAACGTCGCCAGTTCGGGACAGCCGCCCGGGACGTCGGCCGGGAGGTCGGCCGGGAGGTCGGCCGGGACATCGGCACCCCCCTCGGCCTCCGCTTCGGCCGGCGCGTCCGCATCCGGAACCGCGATGTCCGAGACGTCGGAACCGCCGGCGTCGCCGTCCGGCGCGGGAACGTCACCGTCGGGCCGGGGCGCGTCGATACCGTCGGCCTCGGAAACGGTGCTGTCCGGCGTCGCATCGGGAGTTCCGTCCGTGCCCGCGGCGCACGCCGCGCATGCCAGAAGAAACGGGACGAAGGAGGCCCAGGTCGGGAGTCCTGCGGCGCGCCGACGTTCGACGATCGCATCGGTCTGCATGGGGTCGAGGTTGCCCCGGCGCGTCGCGGCGGTCAAGCGCGGCGCGGCCGCGCGCGCCCGCGGGACGGCGAGGCCGGCACACGGGACGCGACCGGGGGGCGGCCCCGGACTAGGGGCCGGCGTCGTCCCGCGGCGTCTCCTGCGCGATGCGGTACGCCTCCCGGTGCGGCAGACCCAACAGGTCCTCGAGGATCCTGGCGATGCGGCTCGGGGCCAGCCCCTCCTCCCGCAGTCGCGACGCCCACGCCGCCGGTTCGGCCGCGGCGCCCGCGGTGCGGTCACCGGCGGGGACTCGGTCCTCGGCCGGGAAGATCACGAGGGTCGCCTCGCCGAGCACCGTGCCGGAGAAGCGCGCGGCCAGCGCAGCCAGCGTGCCGGCGGCGACCTCCTCGTGCAGCTTCGTCAGTTCGCGGCAGACGACGGCGCGCCGCTCGGCGCCCAACTCGCGGGCGAGGTCGGCGAGCGTTTCCCCCAGGCGGCGGGGCGACTCGAACAGCACGACCGGGGCCGCCTCCTGGCGGAGCGCGGCCAGCTCGCGCCGCCGCTCGCCGCCCTTGCGCGCGAGGAACCCGCCGAAGCGGAACGGTCCCTCCACGCCGGCCGCCGCCGCGGCGCAGGCGACGGCGGAAGGTCCGGGGATCGGCGAGACGCGCAGGCCGGCGTCCAGCGCGAGACGGACGAGGCGCGCGCCCGGGTCCGAGACGCCGGGGGTGCCCGCATCGGAGACGAGGGCGACGGAGGCGCCGCCCGCCACGCGCGCCACGATCCGGCCGGCCTCCCGGCGCTCCTTGTGCGCGTCGAACGACTCCAGCGGCCGGTGGATATCGAAACGGGCCAGCAGCGCCCGCGTGCGACGGGTGTCCTCGGCGAGAATCAGGTCGGCGCGCCGGAGCGTCTCGACGGCGCGACCGGACAGGTCGGCGAGGTTGCCGATCGGGGTGGCGACGAGCCACAGGACGCCGCGGTCAGGCGTGGAACTCAAGGTACTCGCCCATCTCCTGCTCGAGGTACTTGCGGAGACGCGCGAGGATCCGCTTCTCGATCTGCCGCACCCCCTCGCGCGTCAGACCGTAGCGATCGCCGATCTCCTGGAGCGTCTCGGGCGTGTCGGCCCACAGCCGGTTGCGGAACACGTCGGCCTCGCGGCCGGCGAGCGTCTCGGCGAAGGCGGCGACCTTGGCCTGGAGTTCGTCGTTGAACTGCGCCAGGGCGAGCGCCTCGTCCGCCGGGACTTCCTCGTCGGAGAGCAGGTCGAGTCGGGAGGCGCCGCGGTCGGAGTCGGAGGCGGATCCGGCGGAGCGGGCGGGAGCGTCCAGCGACGCCTCGGGCGCCGCCAGCCGCCGGTCCATCTCCACCACCTCGTCCGCCGTGACCTGCAAGCCCTCGGCGATCTTCTCGGGTGTCGCATCGATCCCGAGCGCTTCGAGACGGCGCTTCTCCTTGGAGAGGTTGAAGAACAGGCGGCGCTGGGCCTGCGTGGTGCCGATCTTCACCAGCCGCCAGTTGTTGAGCAGGTAGCGGAGGATGTAGGCGCGAATCCACCAGGAGGCGTAGGTCGAGAGCTTGACGCCGCGGTACGGGTCGAACTTCTTCACCGCCTGCATCAGCCCGATGTTCCCCTCCTGGATCAGGTCCATCACGTTGCGGTACGCCCGGCGGTACTCGAACGCGATCTTCACCACCAGCCGGAGGTTCGCCGTCACCAGCCGCGCGGCGGCGTCCACGTCCTGCTGTTCGAAGTAGCGCTGCGCCAGCTCCTTCTCCTCGTCGGGATCGAGCAGCGCGTAGCGATGGATCTCGCGGAGGTAGGCGCCGAGCGGGTCGTAGGGGGCGAGCGGACCGGAGACACCCTCGTCCTCGTCGTCCTCGCCGGTCGACGCGCCGAGGTCTTCGAGGGACGCGGGGTCGGAGACGCGGGCCGCGCGGGCGCGGCTCCTGCCGGCGGCTTCCTCCCGATCCGGCGTCGGCTCTTCGTCGTCCGCGTCCGCCGGCGCCTCGACCGTCGCCGACCCCTCGACCGGCTCCACGATCTCCGGCGCGGGCACCGCCGGCCTCCGGCGGCGGGTGGTGGTGGTGGTCTTCCTCGCCATCCGTCCTTCGTGCCGGCCGCTTCGGGCGGCCAGCGTCCCGAGAGTTTGCGAGCATAGGCGGGGGCCGTGCTATGGTCAATCTTCCCGCCGCGCCCCGCGGAAGACCGCCGGGGCTGGCGGACGGCGGGTGAAAGCGCGGGACGACGGATGCTGCCGGGGATTCTCCGCACGTTGCGGCCGCACCAGTGGGTGAAGAACGTGTTCGTCGTGGCGCCACTGGTCTTCTCGCGGCACCTCGGCGAGCCCGCGGTCACCCTGCGCGCGGCGGCGGCGATGCTGGTGTTCTGCCTGCTCTCCGGCTCGGTTTACGCGATCAATGACGTGCTCGACGTCGAGAAAGACCGGGCCCATCCGACCAAGAGCCGCCGGCCGGTCGCCTCGGGCAAGGTCCCGCCGCGGGTCGCGTCCGCGGTCGCGGTCGGGCTGATCGCCGTCTCGATCGGCGGCGCCGCGGTGCTGGGCGTCGGGTTCTCCATCGTCGCGTCCGCCTACCTCCTGCTCAACCTCGCCTACTCCGGATACCTCAAGGAGGTCGTCTTCCTCGACGTCCTGATCATCGCCGCCGGGTTCGTCCTGCGCGTCCTCGGCGGGTCGCTCGCCGCCGACATCCACGCTTCCACCTGGCTCCTCGCCTGCACCTTCCTGTTGGCGCTGTTCCTGGCGCTGGGGAAGCGGGCGCACGAGTTGCGGACGGCGGGCGAGAAGGCCGGCGAGCGCCGGCCGGTCCTGCTGCGCTACCGGCCGGGGGCGATCCGCGGGGCGATGGCCGCCACCGGCGTGGCGGCGTTGGGCGCCTACGTGGCCTACACGCTCGCGCCCCACACGCGCGAGTTCTTCGGCACCTGGATGCTCGCCCTCACCACCCCGTTCCCCGCGTTCGGGCTGGCCCGCTTCTGGTGGCTGGTCGGCCGGCCGAACGGGGACGACTCGCCGACCGACGCGATGCTGCGCGACCCGGTGTTCCTCGCGAACGGCCTGGCCTACGCCGCGGCGATCCTCGCGATCCTGTATCTCGCGTGACGACCGCCGGACGGGCCGGGCAACGCGACCGGAAGCCTCCGGAATTCCCGTTGATTGACGGAAGCCGAACACCGGCGTAGCGCACCCTTCCGTGCTGTTCCGCGAGATCTACAGGCGGCTCGGTCGCGGTCTGCTCCTCTTGCTGGCCGTGCTCGTCGCCGGGATGGTCGGCTACCACTGGATCGGCCTGTCGGCGGGGCACGATTGGAACTGGTGGGACTGTCGCTACATGACCGTGATCACCGTCGCCTCGGTCGGCTACACCGAGGTGTTCCCGGTACGGGACATTCCCGGCGCCGAGGGGTTCACGGTGGCGATCATCCTGCTGGGCGCCGGCGCGATGGTCTACGCCAGTTCGGTGCTCGTCGCCCTGTTCGTGGAGGAGGACCTGCGACACGCGCTCCGGCGGGAGCGGATGCGAAAGGCGATCCACAAGATGAAGGACCACATCATCGTCTGCGGGACCGGCTCGACGGGAATCACGGTCGTTCGGGAGCTGAGGGCGACGAAACGCCCGTTCGTGGTGGTCGAGCGGGACGCGGAGCGGCTGGCTCGGCTCGAGGCGGAGTTCGGCAAGGACCAGGTTCTGTACGTGCAGGGCGACGCGACCGAGGACGACGTGCTGGTCAAGGCGGGCGTCGAGCGCGCGATGGGCCTGGTCGCCGCCCTCCCGACGGACAAGGACAACCTGTTCGTGACGGTGTCCGCCCGCCAGCTCAACCCGAACCTGCGGATCGTCGCCCGCGCCGTGGAGGCGGGCACGGCGCCCAAGCTGCTCAAGGCCGGCGCCCACCGCGTCGTCTCGCCCAACGCGATCGGCGGCATGCGGATGGTTTCCGAGCTGATCCGTCCGACGGTGGTCGAGTTCCTCGACAAGATGCTGCGCGACCGGGAGCGGAACCTGCGGATCGAGGAGGTGCCCGTGCCGCCGGACTCGCCGCTGGTCGGCCAGCCGCTGCGCCAGGCCCCGATTCGCCGCATCACGCAGCTCCTCGTGATCGCCGCCTGGGAGCCCGAGCCGGACCGCTACACCTACAATCCGGGTCCCGACTACGTGCTGACGGCCGGCGTAGTGCTGATCGTCCTGGGAGAGGTCGACGACGTGATCAAGCTGCGGGCCTTCTTCGAGACGGGCGAGCGTTCTTCGGTCGTCCACGTGCCGCCCCGGACCTGAGCGTGTCGCGGTCGCTTCGCCCGCGAGGGGAGCCTGCCGGCGCGCACCGCGCCCGCCGGTTCCGTCGCTCCGGCGCGCGGGTCGAATCGTTCCGCCGGTCGGGCCCGCCTACCGCCCGGACGCGGGGCCGTCGTCGCCCGTTCCGCGCCGGTGGGCGGGGGGCCAGGCTCCGAGCTGCCGGAGGCGCTCGACGGCGCGCTGCTCCCAGGCGTCGTCCCCGGGTTCGTAGAACGCGGGCGCGCCCGCGCCGTCCGGCAGGTATCGTTCGCCCCGCGCCACGTGTCCCGGCTCGTCGTGGGGGTAGCGGTAGCCGCTGCCGTAGCCGAGCTCCTGCATCAGGCCGGTGGGGGCGTTGCGCAGCTTGAGGGGGACTTCGAGCGGGCCGCTCTGGGACACCTCGGCCCGCGCGCCGTTCATGGCGGTGAGGACCGAGTTGGACTTCGGGGCGAGGGCGAGATAGAGGGCGGCCTGGGTCAGCGTGAGGAGTCCCTCGGGGAGGCCGACGCGCTGGAAGGCCTGGTCGAGCGCCGCGATGCGCTGGATGGCGGCGGGGTCGGCGAGGCCGACGTCCTCGGAGGCGAAGATCAGCATCCGCCGCAGCAGGAACAGCGGGTCGTCCCCCGCCTCGACCATCCGAACCAGGTAGTAGACGGCGGCGTCGGGGTCCGAGCCGCGCAGGCTCTTGATGAAGGCGGACGCGAGGTCGTAGTGGGCGTCCTGCGACTTGTCGTGGCGGTAGGCCGGCGCCTCCTCGGCGGCGCGCAGGTCGTCGACCGTCACGCGGTCGCGGCCGCGGGCGCGGGCGAAGGCGGAGACGGTCTCCAGGGTGTTGAGGGCGCGGCGGGCGTCGCCGAAGGCCCGGTCGGCGATCGCCTCGAGGACGTCGCCGGCGACGTCGAGACCGTCGGCGCGCAGCCCGCGCCGCTCGTCGCGGACCGCGCGGTCCAGGACCCGCAGCACGGCCTCGCGCGAGAGCGGCTCGAGGCGGAACACGTGGAGCCGGGAGAGCAGGGCGGCGTTGACGGCGAACGAGGGGTTCTCGGTCGTGGCGCCGATCAGCGTGATCGTCCCCGCCTCGACGTGGGGCAGCAGCGCGTCCTGCTGGGCCCGGTTGAAGCGGTGGATCTCATCGATGAACACGATCGTCCGGCGGCGGTGCAGCGCGCGCTGCTCCTCGGCCGCGCGGACCACTTCGCGCAGGTCGGCGACGCCGGCGAGCACCGCCGACAGCGGCTCGAACCGCGCCCGCGTCGCCTCGGCGATGATGCGCGCCAGCGTGGTCTTGCCCGAGCCCGGGGGACCCCACAACACCATCGAGGGCACGCGGTCGCGCGCGATCGCCTCCCGCAGCGCCTTGCCGGGCCCCAGGATTCCCTCCTGGCCTTCGACCTCGTCCAGCGTCCGGGGGCGCAGGCGGGCGGCGAGCGGCTGGAGGGTCGGGTCGTCGTCCGCGGCGGCCTTGAACAGCGCGAGGTCGTCGCGCTCGCGGGTGCGGCTGCCGGCCTTGCGGGACGTCACGGAGGGGGGAGACGGCGACGGCGCCGCCGGGGCTAGTGGACCGGCTGCTGGCCGCAAACCAGCTTGCGGCGGGCGTCCGGGAACAACACCTCGACCTTGGTCGGCGACAGCACGTTGAGCACGACGCCGACGCCGAACTGCGGATGCTCGATCACCTCGCCCTTGTCGTACGTGCGACCCATCTCGTACGGCTGCTTCGCCGCCGCCTGCACCATCGCCTCGACCTGGCGCCACGCCTCCTCGGCCGGGATGTCGCCGTGGGTGCGGGACTTCGACGGCCGCCGCGGGCGCGAGGCCGGCTGGACCGCCTTGCTCTTCGGCCGGGCGGCCGCGGCCTTGGGCCTGCGGAACGGGTGCTCGTCGCGGCACTTGTCGCAGCGGACCTTGCCGATCCTCTTGCCGCCCTCGAGCACCTCCAGAACCGTGTGCGGGGTGTCGGCGTCGCACTTCTTGCAGTTGGCGTTGATCGTGCTTCCCGGGATCTCGGGCATACCTGCCGCACCTCCTGGTGGCGCGCAAACTAGCACCGATCGCTCCGTCTCACAAGCGAACTTCGTGCCCGGCCGGTCGGCTTGCCTCCCGGCGTGCGGTCCGCTACAAGCCGGCGCGATGGGACGCCCACCGCCGCCCGCCACGCTGCCCCCGCTCGAACGGTTCGTCGCCGTCCTGCGCCGGCTGCTCGAACCCGACGGCTGCCCCTGGGACCGCGCCCAGACCCACCGCTCCCTCAAGCCGTACCTCGTCGAGGAAGCCTACGAGCTGCTGGAGGCAATCGACCGCGACGACGACGCGGCGATCCGCGAGGAGCTGGGCGACGTGCTGCTGCAGGTTGTGTTCCACGCCGAACTCGCCCGCGCCGCCGGACGCTGGGACCTCGACGATGTCGCCCGCGGCATCGCGGACAAGGTGGTGCGCCGGCATCCCCACGTGTTCGGCGAGGGGGCCGAGGCGCGCACGCCGGCGGAGGTCGAACGACGGTGGGACGAGGTCAAGCGCGCCGAGAAACACCGTGCCTCCCTGCTCGGCGGCATCCCCGCCGGGCTGCCGATGCTCCGCCAGGCCGCCAAGCTCGGCGAACGCGCCGCGCGGATCGGCTTCGACTGGGCCGATGCGGCGGGCGTGCGCGGGAAGCTCGACGAGGAATTGGCGGAACTGGACGCCGCGCGGGCGGCCGGCGACGGCGAGGCGATCCGCAAGGAACTGGGCGACGTCCTGTTCACCCTCGCCCAACTCGCCCGCCACCTGGGCCACGACCCCGAGGAGGCTCTGCGCGAGGCGGCGGGGCGCTTCCGGACCCGCTTCGAGGCGATGGAAGCCCAGGGCCAGGAGGAGGGACGCCCGCTCTCGCCCGACGACAACGCTCGCCGCACGATCGACGAGCTCGAAGCGATGTGGCGGCGCGCCAAGGGTAGCCGCGGGGCCGGTTTGTGATACAGTCCCGGACCATGACGCGCACGAATCCGGCGCGGGCCGGCGGACCGGGGAAGAACCCGCCGCCGGCGGTCCCTCCGGTCGTCGCCCTGCTGCTCCTCGTCGCCCTGGCCTCGACCGCCGTCGCCCAGGAAACCGGTCCGACCACCCCGGAGGTCGGCGTCGTGGGAGGGGCGCCGGAAGCCGATCGCAAGCATGCGACCGGGTCGTTCGCCGTCGGGGCGGTCGGCACCGACGGTTTCGGCGCCGGGTTCGCCGGCAGCTTCGCCTGGGACCTCACCCGCCGCTACGGCATCTCGCTGGCCGGCGGCATCGGCGGGATGCAGGAGCGCGGCGGCGGCGCCGTCGGCGGGGTGTACGCCCACTTCGAGGTCCTGAGCCCGATCACGTTCAACATCTGCGCCTCCGTCCCCCGCGTCTGCCCGGCGCTCGACTTCGAGATCTCGATCCTCCCCGGCCTCGGGTACGCCTATCTCGCCGGCGACCACGCCGGGAACGTGATCCTCGGCTTCGCCGTCTCCTCGCTGCGCAAGACCCAGTTCCTCGATGTCGGTGTCCGCGCCGCGGTCCTCGGCTACCTGGACGTGGTCGGCGCCGCCGTCGACTCCTCCGTCGATCGCCTGCTCGGCCTGCTCCAACTCCAGCTTGGCTGCATCGTCCGCTGGGGCGTCGCCCAGCCGGGGTAGGTCGAGGTCCGTGGCATCGAGGGGAAGAGGGGGGCGAGGCAGGCCGCGCGCTACGGCACCCGGAGCGGCACGGTGCCCTGGCTGATCTCGCCGAACCCGAGCAACAGGTAGCACTGCAGGTAGTCGCCCGACTCGGCCGGGATGTGCAGGAGGAACGTGCCGTCGAGCAGTCGCGCTTCGATCACGCCGTGCTGGGTGGCGGTGTTGATCACGATCGCATGCGACGCCTTCTCGGGGATCGATCGCTCGATCCTGACCTCGACCAGTCCCGTGGCGGGGTCGGGCGCCGTGAGCGGCTCGACGATCGGCGGCGGGATGGGCAGGGTCGGCGTATTGCAGGCCGCGACCGCGGCCGGCAGGGCGGCGAGGGCGAGCGACAGGGCGATGGCGCGGATCTTCCGCATCACGGGGATCGTGTAGCACCCTTCGTGCCGGTGTCCAGAGGCACGCCTCGGTTCGCCTCGACAGCAGGAAAGGGTTGTGATTCTAAAATATTAGGCCTGTTTTCTTCCCGGGTTGTCGAGAATCCACCGGTCCGTCGGGGTGTCAACGTGGTTGTCGGACGGGATCCCGGATTGGCGGCATCCCGGATTGGCGGAGCGATTGACGCTTCGTTTGTTCAGCGAGTAGACTCCGGCCTCGGATTCGGGGGTTGGAGCGAGCGTGGGGATGGAAGGAAACGGGTCCAACACGGTGCCGCCGGAGGCGGGGAAGATGTCGGTACCGCCGCCTCCGCCGCCCGACGATCTGTCGACGGTATCGATCGATCGCGAGATGCGCAGTGCGTATCTCGACTATGCGATGAGCGTGATCGTGGGGCGCGCGATCCCGGACGTGCGAGACGGTTTGAAGCCCGTACATCGCCGGATCCTCTACGCGATGTACGAGATGAAGAACTTCTGGAACCAGGCCTACAAGAAGTCGGCGCGGGTGGTCGGCGACGTGATCGGCAAGTACCACCCGCACGGCGACTCGGCGGTGTACGACGCGCTGGTGCGGATGGCGCAGGATTTCTCGATGCGCCATCTGCTGGTCGACGGCCAGGGCAACTTCGGGTCGATCGATGGCGACCCGCCGGCGGCGATGCGGTACACCGAGGTCCGGCTGCACAAGCTGGCATCGGAACTGCTGGCGGACCTGGAGAAGGACACGGTCGAGTGGGGGCCGAACTACGACGATTCGCTGCAGGAACCGCTGGTCCTGCCGGCGAGGTTCCCCAACCTGCTGGTCAACGGGTCGAATGGCATCGCGGTCGGCATGGCGACGAACATCCCGCCGCACAACCTGGGGGAGGTGGTGGCGGCGACGGTGCGCCTGATCCGCGACCCGGAGGTGCCGGACGACGAGCTGTTCCAGCTCCTGCCGGGGCCCGATTTCCCGACGGGCGGACTGATCTGCGGCACGGCCGGCGTGCTCCAGGCGATGCGCACCGGGCGCGGTTCGATCGTGATCCGGGGCCGGGCGCGGATCGAGGAGCATCCGAAGACCGGCCGCGAGACGATCATCGTCACGGAGGTCCCGTACCAAGTGAACAAGGCGCGGCTGATCGAGAAGATCGCCGAGCTGGTGCGGGAGAAGCGGGTGCAGGGGATCTCCGACCTGCGGGACGAATCCGACCGGGACGGGATCCGGATCGTGATCGAGCTCAAGCGCGAGGCGGTCGGCCAGGTCGTCCTGAACCAGCTCTTCAAGCTCACGCCGCTGCAGACGAGCTTCGGGGTGATCAACCTCTCGATCGTCGACGGCCGGCCGCTGGTGCTCTCGGTGCGCGAGTCGCTGCTGCGGTTCATCGACCACCGGCGCATCGTCGTCACCCGCCGCTGCCGCTGGGAGCTGTCGCAGGCCGAGGCCCAGGCCCACATCCTCGAAGGGCTGCTCAAGGCGATCGACCACATCGACGAGGTGATCCAGGTGATCCGCGCCTCGGCCGCCGCCCCCGAGGCGCGGGCGGCCCTGATGGAGCGCTTCGACCTCTCCGAGAAGCAGGCCCAGGCGATCCTCGACATGCGCCTCGCCCGCCTGACCGGTCTCGAGCGCGAGAAGATCGTGGCCGAGCTCGACGCCCTGCACAAGGAGATCGCGCGCCTCCGCGCGATCCTCGCCGACGACAAGCTCCTCGATGCGCTGATCGTCGAGGAACTGGAGGCGGTGGCCAAGGCGCACGCCACCGAGCGGCGCACCGAGATCGTGGCCGACGCCGGCGATATCGACCTCGAGGACATCATCCAGCGCGAGGACATGGTGGTGACGATCTCCCACCAGGGCTTCATCAAGCGCAACGCGGCGCACCAGTACCGGGCGCAGCGCCGCGGCGGCCGCGGCGTCACCGGGATGGACGTCCGCGAGGAGGACTTCGTCCGCGACCTGTTCGTCGCCTCGACCCACGACCACGTGCTCTTCTTCTCCGACCGGGGCCGCGTCTACGCCAAGAAGGTCTACGACATCCCCGAGGGCGGCCGGGCGGCCAAGGGCCGCGCGATCGTCAACTTCGTCGGCATGGAGCCCGACGAGAAGGTCGCGGCGATCCTCCCCGTCGGCGAGTTCGCCGAGGGCCGTTTCGTCGTCACCGCCACCCGCAAGGGCTACGTCAAGAAGACCTCGCTCCTCGAATACGCCTCCGCCGCCCGCCAGAAGGGGATCGTCGGCCTGGTCCTCGACGAGGACGACCAGCTCGTCGGCGCCACCCTGACGCACGGCCACGGCGACATCCTGCTCGGCACCAGCGGCGGCATGGCGATTCGCTTCCCCGAGGTGCAGGTGCGGCCGATGGGCCGCGCCAGCCGCGGCGTCCGCGGCATTTCGCTCGCCGAGGGCGACGTCGTCGTCTCGATGGAGTCCCTGCCCCGCGGCGCAACGGCGATCCTGTCCGAGCCCCCGCCGCCCGAACCCGGCGAAGAGCCGGCGGGACCGGAGGATGCGGCGGGGGAGGGGGAGGGGGAGGCCGCGGCCCCGGGCGCTCCCGAGGGCGAGGAGCCGGCCGGGCCGCCCGAGGCGTGCGACCCCGACGCCGCGATCCTCACCGTCTGCGCGAACGGCTACGGCAAGCGCACGCGGATCACCGAGTATCGCCCGCAGAACCGGGGCGGCAAGGGGCTGATCGACATCAAGACCACCGAGCGGAACGGCCCGGTGGTCGGCCAGCTCACCGTCGGCGAGGCCGACCACATCATGCTGATCAGCGACGCCGGCACCGTGCTGCGCTGCCGCGTCCGCGAGATCTCGTGCATCGGCCGCAACACCCAGGGCGTCCGGATCATCCGGCTCGCGGAGAACGAGCGGATCGTGGCGGTGGAGAAGTGGGCCGAGGCCGAGGAGAACGGCGAGGCGGCGTCGGCGGGTGCCGCCCGGCCGCCGGCCGGATCCGAGCCGCCGCCCTCCGAGGCGGAGACCGAAGCGGCGCCGGGCGAGCCGGCCGACGACGGCAGCGGCTCGTCCGACGACTCGGCCTGAGCCCCTTCCGGTTCCTTCCGGACAACCGTTGTTCGGCGGCCCCGGACGCTCTTCCCGGCGCCCAGGGACTTGGAATCCGGCCCGGCCTGCTGCTAGGCTTCCCCTCGTGGGGAGCGGGTTGGCCGTCGGCATCGATCTCGGAACGACGACGAGCCTCGCCTCGGTCTGCATGCCCGACGGGCAGCCGCGTCTGCTGCGGGACGCGCAGGGACACGGGATCATCCCTTCGGTGGTTTCCATCCTGCCCGACGGGCGGATCCTGGTGGGACAGCGGGCCAAGGAACGCCTCGTCCTCGACCCCGAGAACACCTTCTTCTCCACCAAGCGGTTCATCGGCCGGGACATGCGGCAGGAGGAGAACTCCTGGGCGGCGACCGCCTATCCGTTCCGCATCTACGCCGGGGAGAACGGCGTGCCGATGGTCCGCGCGCACGGCCGCGAGTACACGTTGACCGATGTCGCCGGGATGATCCTGGCCTATCTCAAGAAGGTGGCCGAGCAGGCGACGGGGTTGCCGGTGCCGCAGGCGGTGATCACGGTCCCGGCGAACTTCAACGACGTCCAGCGGACGACCACGCGGCAGGCCGGAGAGCGCGCCGGGTTCGAGGTGTTGCGGATCATCAATGAGCCGACGGCGGCGGCGCTGGCCTACGGGCTCGAACGGCGCGGCGAGAACGAGCGGATCGCGGTCTACGACTTCGGCGGCGGCACCTTCGACATGACGATCCTCGAGCTGCGGGGACAGGTCTACGAGGTGCTGGCGACGGCCGGCAACACGTTGCTCGGCGGCGACGACTTCGACCGGCGGATCTTCGACCGGATGGCCAAGGCGTTCGAGGCGCAGACCGGGTTGCACCCGCGGGAGAACCGCGAGTTCCACCAGCGGATGTTCCTGGCGGCGGAGCGCATCAAGTGCCAGCTCTCCGACTGGCTGGTGGCGGGCTTCACCGAGCGGGGCGTGGAGATCGCGGGACGGCGCGTCGATTTCCAGTTCGAGATGAGCCGCGAGCAGTTCAACGAGGCGTGCGGGGACCTGGTCGACATGAGCTTCGACGTCTGCGACGAGGCGTTGCGGATGGCCGACTGCACGTTGACCTCGATCGACCAGGTGATCCTGGTCGGCGGCACGACGCGCATCCCGTTGTTGCGCGAACGGGTGACCAAGTACTTCCTCCGCCCGCCGCTGGACAAGATCCAGCCCGACACCGTCGTGTCGCTCGGGGCCGGCATCCACGCCTTCTCGCTGGCGGGGGGACCGAAGATGTGGCCGCTCCCGGCGGCGGCGCGGGCGGCCGCCGAGGCTTCGGCAGGTCCCGCG